>QEXZ01000241.1 GCA_003160755.1 Methanomicrobiales archaeon | reverse complement strand
CACCTGCGGGAAAGACGTATTTCGTGACGCCGGAATGTGACGATACGCTGACGGATGAGATGATGGTCAAGTTAAAGGACAAATTCGACCATTACTACTCAGTGACATTCAATAATTATGCAGTGCAGGACGCTTACGTACCGAATCCTTATGAGATAAAAGCGCCCTGGAGGAGCTAATAGAGGAGGAGAAAAAATGCAGACGATAAAATTAAAGATAAAGGAAGAAGTTACGAACGGAACTGCGAAGATACCGGTTGAGGTGGATTCATTGACGCCGGATAAACTTGCAGGAAAGACGGAAGCGGAGATAAAAGCGGTGAAGGTCTGGTGGGGAAACAAGGAAGAGAATACAGGCGACCTGTTTGACGTGAGCGTGGAAGGAGAAGCGGGGAGTGCGGAAGAAGTAAAAATAGTGCTGGAAGGTGATTTGTCGAGGGTGAAGCACATAGGCGATGGAATGGAAGCAGGAGAGATAGAGGCTTTGGGTGACGTGGACATGCACTGCGGCGCGCTCATGCGAGGAGGTCGAGTTACGGTAAAGGGAGATGCAGATTGCTGGGCAGGTCGTGAAATGCACGGTGGCGAACTGGTTATAGAAGGCGATGCAGGCGACAATCTATGTGCGATGTACCGGGGCGAGATGACGGGTATGACCGGCGGTAAGGTGGTCGTGGGAGGAAATGCAGGTGAGTGTATCGCACAAAACATGGCGGGCGGCGAGATAGTGATAAAGGGGAACGCATACATTCTCACGGGATTGAACATGAAAGGCGGAAAAATAACGATAGAAGGCGATGCAGTAATGCCCGGTGCTGATATGACCGGTGGCGAGATAACGGTGAAGGGTAATGTACGAGATAGGATACCCTCGTTCAGATTAGAAGGCACGGAATCAATAGAGGGAGAGGAATACAAGAAATACACCGGCGACCTCGCAATGACGGAGAAGAAGGCAAAAGGTGTGCTGTACGTAAAATAAAGTAAAGTAAAGTAAGCTAAGCCAAAAAGGTAAGGTAAGGGGAAGTGCGTGCGTACAAGCGTAGCATACACTTTTTCCCTTTTTTATTTTTGAATTTACCGCAGAGAACGCTGAATTAGAGGTTTCGTTTATTAGCGGTTCAGCTCGTTAGCAAAACCGCCAAACCGCTATCCTCTGTGAACTCTGCGGTTAATCTGACATTGTCAAGTTAAATAAATCCGTGTCTTAAATAGAATGGACATAAATAGTATACGATGAAGGATGAAGGGGAGAGTCCCATTCCCGTGCTATGGTTCAGAAAAGAATGGATAGATACCAATGCAAAAGCACTTGGTGTCTATGTGGCTTTGCTGTTAGTGCGATTCCGGGTGAGGCTGAGAACGGACATTCCCGCTCTGTACCGCGAGGAGGGAAAGATAGAGGGGCGATTGAAACCTTACCTATCCATTTTCCTGCGAGATAAAGACAAAAAGCTGATAGACACAGCAGCGATAGATGCGGGAAAGGAATTCTTTATGCGTTTAGTTGACCATACTGCGTATCAGGAATACGAAGACGTCCTAGATTGTATTGAAACAGATTTTTATGAAACATTCAAAGAAGCATACCTTGGATATGTTAACGCTAATGTCAACGTTACCGTTACCGTTACCGGGAAGGAATTTACAGGGGAAATATCACCAGGGCACGATACCGCAGCACTTATCAGGACATTTCTGCGTGATGTATCTGCAAACAGGTTTTCCAAAGGTAAAGTTACACCCGCCGGCAGTTCCATCTTGCTCACGCCTTTCGGTGAGCTTATGGAATTTTACGGGTTGTCAGAAGAAGATGTACAGCGGTTTCTGAAAATATTACGAAGGACAGGAATCATGTTTTTTGATGTTGTGCCTGCTCCGGTACTTGAAGAGGAGTTTGTGGATGGCCTGAGTGGGGAAAGATAA
>QEXZ01000240.1 GCA_003160755.1 Methanomicrobiales archaeon | reverse complement strand
GTGAATTTTTGACCACCTCCCAAAGGTCACATAACCGCGTGCGCGGACACCGCGATGTCCCCGGTTCAAATCCGGGAGGCGGGACTAAAAGTTTTTATCAAAAACGCTTGGGAATAAAAATGGGAGAAATGAGAGAATTATTGAAAAAATTAGCCGAGGCACATGGTGTCTCAGGCTACGAAAGCAAGATAGGAGAAATCGTAGAGGCAGAGATTAAGCCATATGTGGACGAAATAAAGACCGACGGGTTGGGGAATCTAATAGCCACGAGGAAAGGGAAAAAACCATCTGTTATGATTGCTGCGCACCTTGACGAAATAGGGCTTATGGTGAAGCTCATAGAAGACGAGGGTTTCTTGAGATTCTCGACTATAGGCGGGTGGTTTGATCAGACACTGCTCAATCAGCGTGTGGTTCTGCATTCCGAGAACGAAGTGAAAGCGTATGGCGTTATAGGCTCAAAACCACCGCATAAAATGAAAAAGGAAGAGCGAGAGAAGGCGATAAAATCAGAAGATATGTTCATTGATGTGGGTGCGCGCGGCAAAGAAGAAGTGGAGCAAATGGGGATTTCCATCGGAACGACTGTTACCGTAGATAGACATTTTGTAGACCTGAAAAACGAAAGAGTTAGCTGTAAAGCCTTTGACAATCGTTCCGGCGTTGCGATAATGGTAGAAGCACTTAAACGTGCAAATACCGACTTCGAGGTCTATGCAGTAGGCACGGTGCAGGAGGAAGTGGGGCTGAAAGGGGCACGAACTGCGGCATTTGGGCTCAATCCCAACGTTGCCCTCGCAGTAGATACCGATATAGCAGGGGGGCATCCGGGGATAGAAAAGAAAGACACGACGGTAGAGATGGATAAAGGTCCTGTGATTACCGTTTCCGATGCCTCGGGTCGCGGTATAATAACGCCCCCCTCGGTGCTGAAATGGCTCAAAGAGACGGCAACTAAGCATAATATAGACTACCAGCTCAGCGTATCGGAAGGTGGCACGACGGATGCCACCTCAATTCACCTTACAAGAAGCGGCATACCCACGGGTGTAATCGGTGTGCCTACAAGGTACATTCACTCCCCGGTGGAGTTGTTAAGCCTGAAAGACCTCGATAAATGCGCTGAACTCGCTGCACGAGCCGTAGAGCAAGTAGGTAATTACTTTTGAACCTTTATTAGAAATCCAACTGTCAAGTACTACCAAATCCCAACTAAACCCTCAAATGTTTCTTTGGTAAAGCTTTCTTTTGAAAGAAAGGTTTATTGGTAGTATTGGTATGTATTGGATTTGGGATTTTATAAGAGTGAGCATGACACAAATAAGAATAAACCACGGCGGCATCGTTCCCTTTTCTACAATAGACTGGCGAGGGAAAGCATCGATGGTGATATTTCTCAGGGGGTGCCCGTTTCGATGTCTCTATTGCCAGAATTATGACCTGCTGGAAGGCGATAACTACGTTGAGATGCAGGAGATAGAAGAAGACATAAACAAAAACGATGATTTTATAGACGCTATCGTTATTTCCGGTGGTGAACCGTTCATGCAGCCCAGCGCAATAGAAGCGATTGCCGACTATGCAAAGACACGGTCACTGTTCGTTGGCGTGCAGACAAACGGATTTTATCCTAAAGTTATCGAATCTATGCTAAGAAAGGAGCTAATTGACAAAATATTCCTCGATATTAAGGCGCCGCTGTCTGATAAAAAGCTCTATGCCAAACTAACAAAAGTTCCTGGGGTGGTGGAACGAGTAAAAAAGACACTGGGTACTTGTGTGCGTGCGAAAATAGAACTCGAAGTGCAAACAACGGTATTCAAACATCTTGCCGGTGCAGAGGAAGTGGAACGCATAGCAAAAGAACTGGAAGAGGCCGGGGCTGCACACTGCCCGTATGTGATACAACAGGGTCGGATTGAGCTTGTTCCA
>QEXZ01000024.1:4473-15551 GCA_003160755.1 Methanomicrobiales archaeon | reverse complement strand
GACCCGGCATTTCTATTCGGTTGATTGTTCCGCCCATCATCTTCGCCGCAAGTTCATATTCGCCATACGTGTGCTTCGGCATTAGCACCCTGTCTCTTACAAAAGCGAGAGCTACAAGCTGAATTAGTTCAGAAACACCTGCTCCTACTAATACTTCCGCTTCTTCACATCCAAATTTTTTGGCTATCTTTTCCCTTAACTCGCGGGATTCGGTGTCCGGATATGTGTTTATTTCGAGCATCGCTTCTTTTATCGCACTGAAAACAAAATCAGGCGGCCCATACGGGTTCAAATTCGTACTGAAGTCTACTACTCCGCCCGCTCCATCCTTTTCCCGTTCCCCGCCGTGCTCACAAATTTCTATTCCCTGTAATGCTGCTCTTGGTTCAACCAATTTCCGCTCCTTTTTTAATCTTGATAAGCCACTTCCACAGAGGAATGCAGTTTATTTGCTTGTGCTTGTTTTCGACCGTTAATGCTAATTCACCCTCATAATCCCAAGTTATTATGGTCAAATTTTTGCACTTGAACTCGCTTGAAACCTTTAATAACGCTTCTGCCTCTCTTTTACCTATTCCCGCTCTGTCCGAGGCATAAGTAACTTGAATCAGTTGTTCGACGGCTAAACCTCGTTTTAACACGAAGTCCACTTCTCTCTGCTGGTAATCCCGGTAGTAATAGATTTCTAACAGTGGATTTTCATTTTGTTTTCTTTTTAGTTCTAAGAAGACTGCATTTTCCATCAACTTTCCTATGTCTTCAGAAAATCTGAATATCGTCGAAATACCAGAATCACAAATATATGCCTTCCTTGGCCATGACTCTTTTACATAAATCTTACCGGAAATCCTATTTACAAAAAATACCGCCTGCGTATCCTGAAGTTTTCCCACGTAACTATAAATGGTATTTTTTCCAAACTTCTTCCCTTCGGACTTCAAGTAGTTTACTATTTTATTTACGCTTATTTCCGATGCGAAGTTTTGAAATACAAAAGAGAAAACAAACCTTGCTATCCCTAAACTTTTTAACTCATGCCGTTCAACGAAATCTCTGAAAAATATGGTATCAAAATACTCCTTCAGTATTTTTTCCCTTAAATCTTCTTTAAGCACGACCTCTGGAAACCCACCAAGTTCTAAGTAGTCCCTCAAGTAATTTTTTATCCGTGCCTGCTCTACCTGCGTAAAAACGTTTTTGAGTTCAACGTTTTTAGCATTTAAAAACTCGCTAAAAGAGAACGGTAAAAGGACGTACGTGAGCGACCTTCCTCGCAATTGCGTGGCTATTTCTCTGCTCAGCAACTTCGACGAAGAGCCCGTAACAAAAATGTTGTATGGTGTTCTATCGAGCAGCGTTCTCACCGCAGTTTCCCATTTATCGAGATTTTGTATTTCATCAAGAAATATGTATTTTGGCTCTTTGCCCGTGATTTCCGTAAACAAATTCGCAATTTCCTGGACTTCATCGAATTTTACCGTCAATAAAGCCGAGTCTTCAAAATCTAAATACAACGAGACTTCTTTCACAGGCTTCATTAACTGGAAAAAGTAATACGTCTTTCCCGCTCTCCTCGGACCAACGATACATGTAACTTTGCCTTCTATTTGGGCTGTTTTAAGTTCTCTTGGTAGTAAAAGGGGTAATTCTTTTCCATACCAATCCTCTATGTATCCTCTTATCCGCTGCGTTTCCATTTTGTTATAATAACTGAGATATTTTTATATAAATTCTTCTCCTATATAAAGAATATAGTCATTCAGAAAATTATTAACCACAAGATTACACAGATTTTCACAAGATAGCAGTAATAGCAATCGGTTTTCAGTGCTTCATCTGTGATTTCATCCCCAATTAACCTCTGTTTCTTGTGTTAATCTCATGGAATCTCGTGGTTCATTATTTGCAATTTATTACTGAAATGACTATAATCATAACCGCGATACAGACAAGAGCGAAAATAAACGTGCTTCTTTTTGCTGTTCTTATCGCACCCGCTATATGCTCTCTTCTCGCACCTTCAAAGCGTTCGCCCACGACGTAATGCCCGACCTTCTCCAGCTTCACTTTTAACACTCGGCTCATTGCCACTATTGTCAAAGGAGCAGTCCCCGCCTCAGTTTTGTTCGCATAGCCGCGATTACCAAAATCTCCATGTTTTGTACTTGAACCACCCGACAATAGAATCAAACCTGCAGCAATCCGCTCCGGCACGTAATTCAGTACGTCATCGGCTTTCGCAGAGAACCAGCCGAAATGCAGGTATCTCGTGGTCTTATACCCCACGGTAGCATCTAACGTATTTATCACGCGGTAGAACATAGCACCAAAGACGCCGAAGAATGCGAAATAGAAGAGAGGGGCTATGACCGAATCAGTTATGTTCTCTGCTACGGATTCTACCGCTGCAGAATCAAGATGTTCCATATCTAAATCCGCTATGTCTCTACCGACTATCTTCCCTACTCTTTCTCTCTTTTCCTCTAAATCCACCGCTTCCATTGCATATCTTCCATATCTTTCTAATCCCTTTACCGTGAAAGTCATCTTGAAAATGAGCGCTCCCAGGACAACATATAAAAGCCCGTTGTGTATGTGGAGGAGCATTAAACAAGGTAAACAGAAAATAAACAGTATCAATATGGGATATATTACGCCAAGGATTTTCTCCTTTCTCGCATTCCCTCTCTTTGTTATTCTATCAAAGAAATACATCAGCCGACTTATCCACACAATCGGGTAATATTTTTCCGTTCTCTCCGGGGGGTCGCCTACCGTTATGTCTATAAGTATTGCGATTACAAAAATAGCCAGATGAGCAAGCAGCAAGTTCATTTGCATTCTTATCCGTAATAGATAAATATCCCCCTTAGCCTTTTTGCTTAATTTGTGTAATTAAAGTATAACTACCTTCTATTTAAGACACAGATTTACACGGATTTACACGGCATGAACTTATTTATGTTTGACATTGTTGATTTTATCATCTGCGTTAATCTGTGTCAATAATTCATCTTCTTGTCGTCTTGATTGCCAAGAAAACCTTTTCCTATCACGTAAACCTCTGCACTTCTTTTACGTGTGGCTGCTGGCGAATACGCTCTTGTATACCCGAATTTTTCCTGTACATCCTTGTAAAATTCGTTATAGCAAACACCTTGAAATATTTTTGCAACAAAACTGCCGTTATTACGTAAAAGCGCAGAAGCAATGTTCAATACGGATTGAGCCAGCTCAAATGACCGAAAATGGTCATAATCTCGGTTTCCACTTAATTTTGGCGATGCGTCCGATAAAACGACGTCCACCAAATTCTTTCCTTTCGAACTCTTCATTAATAGTGTCTCTTTGATCGTCTTTATCGTTTCCATTTCGTTTGTTATATCGCTTTTTAGTGATTCCACACCTTCTATTGGTTCTATTTGCTGCAAGTCCACGCTTATTACTACTCCTTTCTCTCCAACTATCTCTTTTGCAACCTGCGACCAGCCTCCGGGAGCGGCACCCAGATCCACAACAATGTCGCCTTCTTTTATCACTTCAAACTTATTGACGATTTGCAACAGTTTAAACGCGGAACGTGCCCTGTAACCTTCCGCCTTCGCTCTTTTGTAATATCTGTCCGTGTTCAAGTCAGTTTGTTTTACCATGTGCTTGATTTTTACATGTTGCCACAGTTCCAACTGTAACCGATGCTAACAGAATAACTGCCAATACAGGACTTTGGTATTCTCTACTTCCTCCTCACTCTTATCTCTATCTCCTCCCAGTTTTCCTCCACACCCTTTAACACCGAAACTGCACCCGCAATCGCCCTTCCCATCACATTTTGCACGAACTCGTTTGCTTCTACCTCTTCCTTATCTACAGATATCTCCATTTCTACTTCTACGCCCATTATTTTCTCACTCTCTCTATTATAATAATTCTTAATATGGATTTATATGTTACTCTATTTAAGTTAAGACACAGATTTACACGGATTTACGCGGACTTATTTAAGTTTAACATTGTTGATTTTTATCACCTATCTATGTTAATTAAGCCCTTCCCGGGCTTGCGGGAATGTGGGCAGAGCCCACAAGCGTTAATCTGTGTCAACAATTTATTTTTCATGGAAATTGGTTAAATCTTGTGGTTATCCGAATTCATATCAAAAAAACGGCTCTCTGTATTGCATCGCCAATTTCAATCTGCTCATTATATGCTTTTCATCCACGCTCTCTATGGGAACGAGATTATCATTCCTAAGTAAGCAGGGTTTTATTTTTCCATCAGACGTTATTCGTAATCGCGAGCAATTCGCACAGAACTCGGTGTTCACTATCGGATGAACAACCTCTACCTCTACACCATCCACAAAATATTTTCGCCTGTGCTGCAGCCTTCTCGTTTTTATAGCTGATGCTTTTGTTTTCAGTTCTGATTCCAGCTTTGAAAAATCAACTGTGTATTTTGACATAGTGTGGGGTCCTGCCCCAAAGGAGGGAATCAATTCTATTAGTTGCAGGATTACCGATTCTCCTCCTTCTCCCTCCCCCCCTGCACCTGCACCTCTTTTATTGCACTCACGCACAAAATCCATCATGTCTACCACCTCATCCTCGTTTATTCCGTTCAGCAGAACCATGTTCAGCTTGACCGGCGTAAGACCTGCATCTATCGCACTGTGAATACCATCAATCACGCTGTGAAGATTGTTTCTTGAACACGTGATAAAATCATATTTTTCCTCGTTAATCGAATCTAAGCTGACGTTCACCCTATCCAGACCCGCATCTGCGAGTGCCCGTGCATATTTTCCTAAAAAAACACCATTTGTCGTTACTGAGATGTTATCCTCAATGTCTCGCATACCTTGAACTATGTCCGCAAGGTCAGCCCGCATTAACGGCTCGCCACCCGAAAATTTTATTTGCCTTATGTCAAAATAATCCGATGCAACTCGTGCTATCGCTATTATAAACTCGGCACTTATTTCTTTCTTAGCTATTTTGTCTGTTGAAACCTCCTTTGCTCGTTCTTCTCCCTCACAATGACAGTAGATGCAATTCAAGTTACACCGATTCGTGATAGAGAACCTCAGACTCCTTATTTCTCTACCGTAGGCGTCTATTAATCGCCGTTTTTTGTTTGTCATTGTACATAAAGTATAACTTCCTTCTATTTAAGACGCAGATTAACACGGATTTACCTGGATTTTTTTATTTTTTTATTGTATATAAAGTATAACCCCCTCCTATTTAAGACACAGATTTACACTGATTTACGCAGATTTATTTTAGTTTAACCGTGTTGATTCTTATCATCTGTGTTAATCTGCGTTAATCTGTGTCCATAATTTATTTTCTGTTTTCTCGTATTTTTTATTTGCATTCGCCGCCCAGCACCTTCTCCACAAGAAATATGTCTTTGTCCCCTCTCCCCGAAAGGCTCACCACAATCAAATTTTCTTTTCGCTCTTTTGCCTTTCTCTTCGCTTCTTCTATTGCATAATGGATTGCATGAGCAGACTCCAGAGCAGGGATTATTCCCTCTTTCCTGGATAGAATCTCGAAAGCTATTAAAGTTTCCTCGTCCGTTGCTGAAACCATTTTTACCCTTCCCGAATCCGCTAAATACGCCAGTTCAGGTCCTACACCGGGATAATCGAGCCCTGGTGCAAAACTGTATGACTGTTTTATTTGACCGTGCTCGTCCTGCAATAATTTCGAGTACATCCCGTGCAGGACGCCTTCAGTGCCTGCGCAAATGGATGCTCCATGCTCTCCGGTCTCTAACCCCTTTCCCGCTGCTTCCACGCCAATAAGCTCCACCGCATCATCATCTAAGAAATCGTAAAATATGCCCAGCGCATTACTGCCTCCACCGACACACGCCACGATGGTGTCCGGCAACCGCCCCTCTGCATCCAGAATCTGTTCTTTTGTCTCCTTGCCTATGACTCGCTGAAATTCGCGCACCATCAATGGATACGGATGAGGTCCAACCACGCTGCCTATCAGGTAATAAGTATTCTCGACATTAGTTACCCAGTCCCGCATAGATTCGTTTATTGCATCCTTCAGCGTTTTAGAGCCCGAATCAACCGGGCTTACTTTTGCTCCTAAAAGTTCCATCCGGAACACGTTCAGTTTCTGCCGCTCTATGTCTTCAGTGCCCATGTACACCTCGCATTCGAGTTCCAAGACCGCAGCAGCCATCGCACTTGCTACGCCATGCTGTCCTGCACCGGTTTCTGCAATTATGCGCTTCTTACCCATGTGCTTTGCCAGCAGACACTGCCCTAACGTGTTATTTAGCTTATGCGCACCGCCATGCACCAGATCCTCTCGCTTCAGATAAATCTTTGCACCATAACTCTCTGAAAGATTCTTTGCAAAATAAAGAGACGTGGGACGCCCGGCATAGGTTCGTAAAAACATATTTAACTCTTCTTTAAAACTTTTGTCGTTATAAAAACGGTTAAACGCCTTTTCAAGCTCTTCTAACGCGGACATCAGTACCTCAGGCGCAAACTTCCCCCCATATATCCCGTATTTTCCATGCTCATCAGGTTTGGACTGCATATTTTATTCTCTTTTGTTTTTGTATAAATAAACTATAACTTCCATCTATTCAAGACACAGATTTACACTGATTTACGCGGACTTATTTGCGTTTAACATTGTTGATTTTTATCATCTATCTGCGTTAATTAAGCCCTTTCCGGGCTTGCGGGAATGTGGGCAGAGCCCACAAGCGTTAATCAGTGTCAATAATTTATTTTCTTGTAGCTTCTATGAATCTTTTCACCTTCAACGCATCCTTCTTTCTCACTTTGCTCTCCACACCACTGGACACGTCCACGGCATAAGGCTTCACCAGTGCTATTGCTCTGGCGACATTATCGGGATTCAGTCCACCGGCAAGTATCACCGGCTTTTTCACACGCTCCACAATTTCTTTGCTTATGCTCCAATCGTGTTGTTTCCCGGTTCCGCCTATTGCCCCTGTTCTTCCTGATATAGCCAAGGTATCCAGCAATATCGCATCCACAACATCTTCATACGCTAAAGCGTTCTCCAGGCACTTTTCTTTATCTCCGCTCACGCCAATCTTTTTTATTATTTTTGTGCTGCTTTCCATACACGCACGTAAATCTACAACGAGTTCCACTGACTCCTCACCATGAAGCTGTATGCAATCCGCGCCTGTGTCCTCGATTGACTTTATTTTATCGTGCGCAGCTCCGATTGGGACGTTATCCAACGTGACAACCACGACTTTTGATACAAAAACAGGCAAAGCATTGGATATAGTCTTCGCGTCTTCTAAATCTATATATCTTTTCGTATTAGCGACATTTATAACGCCAATAGCGTCAGCGCCTGCTTCTGCAGCCATTAGGGCATCCTCGGCATTCGTGTTGCCGCAGATTTTTACTTTCGTGTTTGGGTTTCCGCTCATTTGCTTTTGTTTCTTTGCTCAAACTTTCTTATAAGCCCTTACAGGGCTTGCGGGGTCGTAGGGCGGAGCCCCACATAAAGAAAGATTTATTTTATCCTCAATCACCCTATCCGAATCCGTCATCGCTCTTTCTGTCTCCGTATCTCCAAAATGTTTTTTTGCTTCCCGTATCTCCTCCATAAACGCTTCCACTTCACCTGCAGATACCAGCTCATACAACCTGTTTGCAACCGTCAAAAAGGATTCGTGTATCTCGCCCATCTCGAAATTCGCCTGTATCAGTGCGTATAAATGCGGGTCTTGATGCAGAAGTCTGCCCACGAAATCCATCAATATCTCGTACATCGGACTCATGAGCTTCCTTGACTTTTCAACGTCAAAATCAAGTTCTTTCAACGTGATACCAAAAGCGAGCAGGATAAACTGTGTCAATCCCTGTATAACAGACATTGTTTCGTCATGCTCCTCTGCGGTTAACACTTCTATTTTCGCACCGTTTCGCCTGAACATCGTGTCTACTTCTTTATATAAACGACCAAATTTTCGCGACGGCACAAAAACGATGGTTTGACCTCGCATACTTTTTGCCGTGGGACCGAACAAAGGATGAGTGCCAAGAATTTCGACGTTTTCGGTTGTAAATTTTTGCATCATCTCTACCGGCATTTTTTTCACGGACGTTATGTCCATCAGCAGCGAATCCTCATGCATCTTCGGTCCTACGCGCTCTATTACGCGGCCCGTTATGTCTATGGGCACCGAGACGAGCAACACGTCCGTATTCACAATCTCCTCGTTTACCGCCGCTTCGTCTTCCGTAACGTTTAGAATGTTCGTATTCAAGAATGCCACGCCTATTTGGTTTGCAATCGCCTTTGTTTCGGGGCTTTTGTCTACTATCCGCACCTCAACGCCGTTTTCCTTGAAAAACTCGGCGAACCATCTCCCCATCCCACCTGCTCCGCCTATTATCGTGACTTTCATTTAAATCACATCCCTCACCCTTTTATTGTATATAACGTAGAACTTCCTTCTATTTAAGACACGGATTTACACTGATTTACGCAACACTTTTTCTTTTTCAAAAAAAAAGAAAACCTGTGCTAAAAGAAAAACAAATTTCTTTGGTAAAGCTTTCTTTTTGAAAGAAAGGTTTGTGTTAATCTGCGTTAATCTGTGTCAATAATTTATTTTCTTGTATCCGATATACAAAAGAAAGAAGAAATGAAAAACAATTGCGTCGTTACCTTTTCTAAAAATGTTTTTATCCCGGTGACGAACGTATGCAGGAATGCATGTGACTACTGTGTGTTCCGAGCTCGCAGCCCTGACGATGCGTATTTAATAAGCATGAACGATTTTTTAGCGCTCGTAAAAGCTCGAGGAGCAGCAACAGAAGCTCTTTTCACCGCTGGCGAGAAGCCGGAACTTGCAAATCTTTCTTCTTACTTCAAAAAAGAGATTCTTGACTCAGGTTATTCCTCGCTTGTTGAATACACGAAAGAACTATGCAAACTTGCGATAAAGCATGGATTGCTTCCTCACTGTAATCTGGGCGTGCTAAGTCGTGAAGAGCTAACCGAGCTGCGAGACCTGAATGCCTCAATGGGCTTGATGCTCGAAACTACCGCAGCAGAACTCGAAGCGCACAGAAATTCACCGGGAAAAATCCCGGCAGAGCGATTGAAAATGATAGAGGAAGCGGGAAAACTTGAAATACCTTTTACTACCGGCTTGTTGGTAGGGATAGGAGAAAACCCACAAAATCGCATTCGCTCCTTGCAGGCTATAAAATCGCTGCACAGGAAATACGGGCATATACAGGAAGTTATTATTCAGCCTTTCATTCCCAAGCTGCTCACACCGATGTGGAACGAGAGCCCACCGAGTTTTGCGGAACTGAAGGAAGTTATCCGTGCAGCGCGAGAGATATTACCTGATGAAATAGCGATACAGGTTCCACCAAATTTGACTTCGCCTAAGGTACTAATAGAACTGGGTGCATCGGACTTAGGAGGGATATCGGAGAAAACTATTGATTATATAAACCCCGAATCACCGTGGCCGGAAGAGGAAGACTTGAGGAGAATGGTTGCCCCAAATTTTGAATTAAGGGAAAGATTGCCAATATATCCCCGATATATCGAAAAGGGCTGGTATAGCGAGGAGCTAAAACCGTTGATAGAGAGATATGCGGATGAAAATGGCTTGAGGAGGAAGGAGTCTAAAAGCGGTTTAGCGGTTTAGCGGTTTAGCGGTTTAGTGGTTTAACGGTTTAGATAACCGAAAAAGCAAACCGCTAAAAAAAACCAAGCCTCTAATCCACGTGAACTCTCTCAAACCTGACACATATTTAATCTCGTGGTTTTTTATGTCCGCTATACAAACACCAAATACGGTTTATCCACTCAGCTCGAATTTCATACCATCTCTTGCCGCTATTACCTCCACACCCGTCTCTTCGCTTAGCCGTTTTGCTATTTCCCACGGTTTGTTTCTAAGCATGGTCATGCCGAAATGCGTGAGGATTACGACCTTTGGCTTGGTTTTTCTGGTTTCTATAATCGTTCTCGCATCGTTCACACACAGATGGTTCACTCCTTCTCGCTTTTCGTACATCGCCACGTTCATCACGAGCACTTCTCCGTCGTAATAATTCGCTAAACCATCGAAATAGAGCGTATCCACGAGAAAAGAGACTTTTGTCCTTTTTTTCCCTCTTTCTTTTATGTTCAACCCATACGTTTCCACGCCATGCACGTGCCTTTTAGGCGTGTTTATCTCGATTTGTCCTATTGAGTAGTTGCCTCCTTCGGTCATCACTTCTACCCTATCAAGGAGATGTTTGTAATAGTTCAAAATAACCGCATCTCCTTCATCAGACAGGGCATCGTTTGGGCACAAAAGCACTCCCCGGTGCTTGAAACCCCCTTCTGTCATCGCTTCTATCATTACGTTCACATCATTAGAGTGGTCTAAATGCTTATGGGTTAAGATAATAGCATGCAACTTAGCGGGGTTGAGTTTCGGTTTGCAAGATGCGAATCGTACCAGCGTGCCAGGACCCGGGTCTATAAGGACGTTCGTACCCTTTAAGCTAAGAACCGTACCAGCAGAGGACCGAAACTGCGTTATCATTACGAATCTCGCACCCGCAGTCCCCAGAAATTTTATCTTGTCTTTTCCTCTTGCTGGCATTTCGATACCAATTCCTATTAAAAGTATTGTTGCTTGTTATTTTTAATATGATATAATAAAGACGGTTAACGGCACTATCTAAAAATATAGTGCTTTATCACCGCGGAGAGCGCGAAATTAGAGGTTTAGTTTATTAGCGGTTCAGCTCGTTAGCTAAACATCCAAACCTCTAAGCCTCTAAATCGCTATCTTCTGTGTGCTCTGCGGTGAAATTTAATGTGCTAATTAGCTCGAAAAAAACGAATATCTTTTATATCTTACGGTTGGAATATTGAATGGGATGGAAACTATTCGCACAGGTGTTTATATCTGCCATTGTGGTGTGAATATAGCAGCGGCGGTAGATGTTAAAGCGGTGGCGGAGTTTGCGAAGCGGTTACCCTGCGTAGTCGTTGCACGGGATTACCAGTATATGTGCTCAGACCCGGGTC
>QEXZ01000024.1:0-4373 GCA_003160755.1 Methanomicrobiales archaeon | reverse complement strand
TGCCATTGTGGTGTGAATATAGCAGCGGCGGTAGATGTTAAAGCGGTGGCGGAGTTTGCGAAGCGGTTACCCTGCGTAGTCGTTGCACGGGATTACCAGTATATGTGCTCAGACCCGGGTCAGGAATTGATAAAAGGCGATATAAAGGAGTATGGATTGAACCGCGTGGTTGTTGCCTCCTGCTCGCCGAGGATGCACGAGCCCACATTTAGAAATGCATGTGCCGATGCGGGCTTGAATCCATATTGTTTTGAGATGGCGAATATACGAGAGCAATGCGCCTGGGTACACCTTAAAGGAGCAACAGAGAAGGCGAAAGATTTAGTTGCTTCGGCAGTAGCTAAGGCGGCATTGCTAGAACCTTTAGAGAGGAAGAAAGTAGGAGTTATACCAAGAGCGCTGGTGATAGGAGGCGGAATAGCAGGAATCTATGCCGCTTTGGAGATTGCGGACAAGGGATTTGAGACGTATTTAGTAGAGAAAGAGCCTTCGATCGGCGGGCACATGGCTCAACTTGATAAGACATTTCCTACTTTAGATTGCTCGGCTTGCATTCTCACGCCGAAGATGGTAGAAGTAGAAAGACACAAAAACGTCCAGTTGTTCTCGTATTCCGAGGTAAAGGAAGTAAATGGATATATAGGGAACTACGAGGTGAAGATAAGGAAGAAACCCCGATACGTGGATGAGCATAAATGCACCGGATGTGGGGAATGTGCAAATGCATGCGTGCTTCGTGGAAGAGTCCCCAATGAATTTGACGCTGGATTGGGGAAAAGAGGTGCGATATATGTTCCTTTTCCTCAAGCTGTTCCTCTGGCTTATACTGTAGATGCAGAACGTTGCCTATACCTAACAAAAGGGAAATGTGGTAAATCTCCCGCGTGTAAAGAAGCGTGCCCTGCGGATGCGATTGATTTCGCGCAGCACGAGGAAGAGATAGAAGTAGAAGTAGGGACGATTGTGGTTGCAACGGGATACGAATTGCTCGACCCTGCGGAAAGACCGGTGTATGGCTATAAGTACGAGGAGGTTCTGACCGGATTGGAATTTGAACGGCTTTCGGTTGCTTCGGGTCCCACAGGTGGGAAGATTATAATTAACGGCAAGGAGCCAAAAGAAGTGGTTTTCATCTCTTGCGTTGGTTCTCGTTCTCGCAAGGAAGGTGAACGTGAATACTGCTCACGGGTGTGTTGCATGTATATAGCGAAACAGGCACATCTGGTACGTGATAAAATACCAGATGCGAGGGTCAGGATAATATACAATGATATGAGGGCGTATGGAAAAGGATTTGAAGAGTTTTATAATCGTGTGAAAAGGGAGGGTGCGGAATACATAAGAAAGGAGCTCGAAGACGAAGTGGAGGTGATAAAACGGAGCGAAGAGGATGATAAAGTGGTAGTAAGGACGGTAAGCGGGAGTGAAAGGATAGAAATAGAAGCTGATTTGGTAGTCCTGGCGAATGCAATCGTGCCAAGAAAAGACGCAGGAGAACTCGCTAAAATATTGAAGATCACGAGAAGTGGAGATGGGTTCTTCTTAGAGGCGCATCCCAAACTCCGTCCTCTTGATACATTCACAGACGGTATTTTCATCGCGGGATGCTGCCAGTCACCAAAGGATATTCCCGATAGCGTTGCACAGGCGGTTGGTGCGGCAATACGAGCTTCAATACCGCTGATGCGCGGTGAAGTGGAGGTAGAGCCATTAGTAGCAAGTGTAAATGAGAATATCTGCGTGGGATGTGGAACTTGCGAAGCAATCTGCCCGTTTGATGCGCTCTCGCTCGAAGCGGGAGTGATGCGTGTGAATGAAGTGGTATGCAAGGGTTGTGGTTCTTGCGGGTCTGTATGTCCTTCTGGAGCAATATCAATGCGGCACTTCAAGGATGAGCAGATATATGCGCAGATAGATGCGATGACATGATGTTTTGATGTTTAGTTAAAGAAGTAAAAATTGAGGACAGAATATGAAAATAGGTGTGTATATCTGCCATTGCGGAACGAACATAGCAGCAACGGTGGATGTAGAAGAGGTAGCGAAGTTTGCCGGGACTCTGCCGGACGTTGCCGTATCACGCGCTTACGTTTATATGTGCTCAGACCCCGGTCAGGAGCTGATAAAAAGGGATATTTTGGATGCGAATCTTGACAGAGTTGTCGTTGCTTCTTGCTCGCCTCGCATGCACGAAATTACATTCAGGCGGGCATGTGAAGAGGCGGGTTTGAATGCGTATTGCATGGAAATGGCAAATATACGTGAACAGTGCAGCTGGGTTCATTCTGACAAAGAGCAAGCGACAAAGAAAGCTAAGGAACTGGTGGCAAGTGCGGTTGCAAAAGCATCTTTATTACAGCCTCTGGAGCCGATGCGGGTGGGTGTAACACCATCTGCACTTGTGATAGGTGGCGGTATAGCCGGGATACAAAGTGCACTGGATATAGCAGATGCGGGTTTTCCGGTTTATTTGGTAGAAAAGGAGCCTTCTGTGGGTGGGCACATGGCACAACTTGATAAGACGTTTCCTACTTTGGACTGCTCGGCTTGTGTGCTCACACCGAAGATGGTGGATGTAGCACATCATGAGAACATCAAGCTGATTACGTATGCCGAGGTGGAGAGCGTTGAAGGTTATGTAGGGAACTTCAAGGTGAAGGTAAAGAAGAAGCCTCGTTACGTAGATGAGGAAAAATGCACGGGCTGCGCAGAATGTGCAAATATATGTCCGGTAAAAGACGTTGTGCCCAATGATTTCGATTTAGGGTTATCAAAAAGGGGGGCGGTATACATTCCATTTCCACAAGCTATCCCCATGGTGTACACAATTGACAAGATAGAAGGGGTACCGCCATGTAGATTGGGCTGCCCTGCGAGGGTGAACGTGCAGGGTTATGTTGCGTTAATCGCACAGGGTAGATACAAAGAAGCAATTGATTTGATACGGGAGGTGAATCCATTACCCGCGATATGTGGATATGTATGCCCACACCCATGCGAGGAAGAATGCAACCGGAGAGAAATTGACGACCCGATTGCGATTGCAGCGTTGAAACGATTCGCAGCAGATAACATAGATTATGATGATGCTGAGGATGCTGAAGATGCAACTAAGGAAAAGAGAGCGGAGAAGATAGCGATCATTGGCTCTGGTCCGGCGGGTCTAACAGCAGCATATTATCTTGCGAAGAGCGGGTATCCGGTGCGGATATTTGAGAAGTTGCCGGTTCCGGGAGGTATGCTCGCTGCGGGAATACCTGAATACAGGTTACCAAGAGACATTTTGAAGAAGGAAATTGAGTACATCAAGCGAGAAGGGGAAAAGATAGAAATAGAAACCGGGGTGGAGATAGACAAAGACGGTTTTGAGACACTTAATAGAGATTACAATGCCATCTTCATCTCCATTGGTGCAGATAAGAGCATAGCGCTTGGTATAAGGGGTGAGAGTCTGAAAGGAGTAGTGCATGGTGTTGAGTTCCTACGTGAGCTGAATCTTGGTAATAATGTGGAGCCGGGCAAGAAAGTGGCAGTGGTCGGTGGTGGGGACGTAGCGATAGACGCAGCGAGATGTGCTTTGCGATTGGGCTCTGACGTAACCATCGTGTATAGGCGGTCGAGAGAGGAGATGCCCGCAAGGGAAGAAGAGGTAGCAGATGCTGAGGAGGAGGGCGTCAAAATCACGTATTTAACGAATCCAAGCAGGATTATTGGTGATGATAGGGTGCAGGGCATGGAATGCGTAAAGATGGAATTGGGGGAACCGGACAAATCAGGTAGGCGGCGACCCGTACCCATTGAGGGTTCGGAATTCATACTGGATGTGGATACGGTGATACTGGCGGTAGGGCAGCAATCGGCGCTTGGATTCCTTGAAGGAAGCGGTATAGAGATAGATGGGAACTGGGTTAAGGTGGATGGGAACGGTAGAACAAACGTAGAAGGCGTATTTGCTGCGGGTGACGCCGTAACAGGACCTGCAACGGTGATAGATGCGATTGCAGGCGGGCGGAAGGCAGCAGAGGCGATTGATAGCTATCTGCGTGGAGCGCCATTGCCCGAATCCGAAGATGAAGAAAAGGAAAGGATAGGGATAGAGGACATAAAAACGCGTTTACCGGAATTGGAGAAGAAGGAACGGAGAAAAATCGCGAAAATACCTATTAAAAGAAGAAGGGATAGCTTTGAAGGAGTTGAACTTGGATTTACTGAAGAGGATGCGATAGAAGAGGCAAAGAGATGCTTGAGGTGTGGCATCTGTGCAGATTGCCGGCTTTGTGAGACGGTGTGCGAGGCAGATGCGATAAACCACGAGATGGAAGAAGAGGTAATGGATATAGACGTGGGTGCGATAATAGCAGCAACGGGCTATG
>QEXZ01000239.1 GCA_003160755.1 Methanomicrobiales archaeon | reverse complement strand
CAATTAATAAACCACGAGAGTTTAGTCTATATTTTCTGATTGGTATATTCCGCTATATCCGCTGCTGCCCGCCGCGGTTTTTCCCGATAGCCTGATGAAAACCAAATGAAGGATACGTGCATTTTTCTTCAGATAAAATCCCTTTTCGTTAAATACAACCAACAATGATTCGCTTCTGCCCTCGTAACCCGCATCCCAGACACCGGTCTCAAGGGTAACGCCGCATCTTATGAGACTCGTACGCGGAGCGCCAATTGCCATAATATCCTCTGGTAAATGAACAATCTCATTAAAAATTACTTTATACGACCCCGGAGGTAAAAACAACCAATCCCCGTGAAAATCCATTTCGGTGGTATTTGAAAGTTTTCGTTCATTATTGCTGAAATCAATGCAACCTGCATCCACAATTGTTTCTATATGTTCCACCGTTAAATCCACGCCGTTAGGTTGAAGTTGCGTATTGACGTCAATCATCTCCCGGATTAGAGGACGTTTATTTTTTAGAAGCGCCCTGATCTGGCTCTTTGAAAGCACCGAGCCGAATGCCTCTGCTGGTTCTCTTCCGAATATCGTATTTCCACCCACCATCTTTTTCTTCTCTCAATATCCTCCCGCCGCGTCGGTGCCTTAGTATTGCATTTCCACCATGCCGTTAACCCCGTAGCGTAGGATACATAGCATAGCCACAACTCACACCACACAACTTATATTTATTATACATACCCGCAAGATAAAAATATCACCTGTTAGTTCAGATCCAAGTTCCGGTTCAAATCAAATCATTGAAGGACAATGAATGAAGAAGACTACGTGGCGAGAAGTGCGCAATTGGCATTACTCCTTGAAGTATCGGCGTATCCCAAACCGGGTAACGTGAGTCGAACACGCGATTTTGAGGATACGCACTATGAGCATTTTCTCGCATCTTCGGTTGCCGTGTATCCCGTTTTGCGGGAAGCAGCTACGAGCGACAAGGGAGTGGGGAGATTGATAAGAAGAGGAGTAGCAGAAAGCATGAAGTGGCAGGCAGGAGGGAATACGCACTTTGGGGCGCTGCTTTTGCTGATTCCCTTAGCGATGGCTGCGGGAGCTTGCAAAGACCTTAATAAGGAGGAGATAAAACGAAAAGCGAAGGGAATCATGCAGAACACCAGCGTGGATGACGCAGTAGAACTTTATCGTACGTTCCCCGAGGCGAAAGTAAAAGTGAGCACGGACGTGCCAGAACTCGACGTGATGAACGAAGCTTCGATAACCGAAATAAAGGAAAAGAAACGGTCTTTGTACGAGATACTTACGATTTCCGCTTCTTACGATTTGATTTCTCGTGAATTGGTCAGCGGGTTTGATAAAACCTTCTCGTATGCCATAGTTTTAGCAAATCTCGCCAGCGAGATGCGTATAAACGATGCCATAACGCATACTTATCTGAGGTTACTTTCCGATGTGGAGGACACATTCGTTAAAATGAAGTTTGGCGCGGAGAAGAGCGAATATGTGCAGGAGCGGGCAAAGGAGATTGTGAAGCGAGGATATGAGATTAAAGAAATAGAGGATTTTGATGGTGAGCTAATCGAGCAGGGAATAAATCCGGGGTCTGCTGCGGACATAATAGCCGCGGCGTTGTTTATTGCTATTCTTGACGGTTTGCAGGTTTAAATTTTGTTTATCAAATCCACAATTTCGGGAGCTGTGCAAACATCTATGGGTTTATTGCCGGTTAAGTCACAAATTAGTGCGGTTAATACCTTCGTTTCCTGCTCTTCGCCCATACTTATACCCGCGCCAACTCGGTAATACTTGCAGCCCAATACCAGTGTCGGTATGTGCCCATCGCTGTATTTAGCAAATATATCCTCATCTGCGGTAGAGTCTATATTGTCATGGAACGAAATAAATCCTTCAAACTGTGATGTCACATTCGTTATTACAGGATGTTCCCATTTACAGC
>QEXZ01000238.1 GCA_003160755.1 Methanomicrobiales archaeon | reverse complement strand
GGCATTATCCCCGCTTTTCTTGTTAGTTAGACAAGCGCGGTTGGCACGTGGGTAACGATAATATAAAATAATTGAGAGTATATAAACCTATCCTTTACACTCCCTTATATTCTAATACACCACCAAACGCCGTAAAATCTTATATACTCGGTTTTACGACTTCGTTAACAACAAAGGCAAATAAAAAGGAGGGATAAAAAGAAAAAATGGCTGAATATACAGGAGTGCATGGCATAGTGGAAATAGATGGGGTTGCAATTGCAGTGGGGGAGTTCTCGGTAAAGTTCCCACGTGGGGTTGCAGCATTTGCGAGAAGCGGGAAATATAGCGATTTGAAACTGCCGGGAAAGATAGACTGCACAGGCTCGCTAAAACGGATGATGATAGATGGTGATTTGATGCAGAAGGTACTGAACACAGCAACGGCAGGGTCAACAGCGGAATTGCATGCAGGTATATCACCGCCAGGCGCAGCTACAAACACGATAACGGACATGACTAGCGAAGACGCATTAAGCTCGTTGATAAAAGTCACAGCGCTCACGGCGCCAATAACGGCAACAGGGAAGATAGTTCTACACGGTACGGATGTGAACGATGACGAACAGAACGAGACAATAACCATAACCACGCTGGACATCGATGGAACAATCACAGGAACAAAAGTATTCAAAACGTTGGAATTTGTCACAGCATCCGACTATGTGCAAGTGGGTGGTTTATTAAAAGTGGGATCCATAACAGGTGCGGCACAGGTAACGACACTCGGCGAGGCGGAGTATTTCACGTTGAAAGGCAAATGCTCAAGCGGAAATAGCTATATCGAGGTAAATCTGACGGACTGTTGGTTTACCGAAGGCGGACTGGGATTTACAGATGCAGACTCAATCATAGAGGAGACATTACCTTTCGTGGTGAAGGATTTGGATACGGGAACATCAATTAAGTGGCTGACGGGGTGATAAGAAATGAGAACGATAGATAACACCGGAACGGATGATACAGAAGGGGAAGAGACAGTTATCAAAACGGAGATATTGATAGCAAAACCCGCAGGCTTGCACGCACTCAAGCAATATGCGCAGGACATCCTGAATGCGGTCGATAGGTATGAAAAGAACGTAAAGAAGGAGCTTGCGAAAGAAGATGGCAAGTAAGACCACAAAAGAAGAGCGGGAAAAAAAGCTCATAGAGAAATTTGATAAGCTGAATGCAGAAGATCAGACGAAGTGGCAACGAGAGATAGAACAGCTTGAACAGAGAACCGAGGAACATACCGACTTAGATATTGGTGACGGCATAAAAATAGCAATCTTCACACGTCTGAGCGAAAAGCGCAAAAGACTATACGCTGGATTGGTGAAGGAGTTAAAATCGTTAGGAACGAAGACAAAAGTTGGCACGGGGATATTTAACGACGACGGTACGGAAATCGAAGAATGGACGATAAAACTAAATGAAAGTGATGAAAACCGTGGCGAAGAAATAGCTTACGAGATAATGGCATTCACAACCATAAACCCAGTATTTACTGTGGAGTGGTTCAAAGAAAACCCAGATAAATTTGTTATGGAAGAACTACTGAATAATATCTTTATGTATTACAACCTCCAGGCAATGCGATGGGTTGAACAGGCGGTGAGTACAAAGTCCTTTCGCACAAAGTCAGACAGGTCAAAATTACGGTGATTATTTACGCTATCTCGGATTCAATTCACCAAAAGAATATGCAGAACTGGATGAAAGTGAAAAGATATTCTGGTTGGCGTGGTTTAATGAGAAGATGAAGAGATTAAAGGAAAAAGGTGGGGAATAAAATGGGTTCGCTTGGCACAGTAGCCTATGATATAGTTGCAAAGGATAAGACTGCAGAAGGGCTTGGTAGCGCGGGCGATCGCGCTCAAAAAGTTGGTAAGGCAGTTGGAGTCGGGATGACGGCAGTCGGAGCTTCGCTTACATTACTTACCGATAAAGCAAAGAAGATGCAAGCACCTATCA
>QEXZ01000237.1 GCA_003160755.1 Methanomicrobiales archaeon | reverse complement strand
GGGAGTATGAGCTCGAGCTTACGTTAAAAGTTCGCGGGAGCTATGAAATGAGGTTGTATTCCCGCAGGCTCAGCTACGAGGTAAAAAGGGGTGAGAGGGCTTCTATCGAGCTAACCGCTTCAAATGCTGGTAAGGGCGGTACGATAACGAATATAAAACCGGAGATAAGCGCTCCAGAGGGCTGGACTGCAACGATAAACCCCAAAGAGGTGACAAGTTTGAAACCTGGTGAGAGTGAGACTTTTACCATGAAAATAACGCCTCCCGGTGATATTACGCCCAGCGATTATAAGGTGACAGTGAAGATCAAAAGCGACCAACTGGAAGAGGAAGAGGATTTTAGAATAATCGTCGATGAATCGTCTAATGTAGCCCTCTATGGCGTAGTGATCATCGTTATAGTGATACTGGCTTTGGCGTTCATGTTCAGGAAGTACGGGAGAAGGTAAGAAAAAAGAAAAAAAAGGAGGTATTGTGGAAAAAATGAATGGTAAAAATTTAGTAGAATTGCAAATACCGACAGAAGAAGTAGAAAACGTAGATGAGCTCGTTAGCGAGGGATATTATGGATGCAGAAGCGATGCAATCAGCGATATAATCAGACGTGGAGCGGCGCAGCTCAGATCGAGATATTGGTGTGTAAAAACAAAAAGGAGGAATTTATAATGACTTTGATAAAACAACAACTATTCAACCTTGATGGACGTAAAGAACTTGGCAAATTGGAAATGTCAAAAGAAGTTGTAGTTACACTAATGGGCATGGGGACATTAGCTCTTTTTGCGTTTGGATTTTTTTTCACTGCACTATATACACTATTTACTGGGAAAGTTGGCTTTGACTTCACGAGCGGCACAATTCTTATTTCAGTAGCTCTCTTCATTGGTACAGTGGTACTGCACGAACTCATCCATGGCGTATTTATATCAATATATGGTGGCAAGCCGCGTTATGGTGCTGGCATTGCGTATTTCATCCTCCCCTATTTCTACGCCACAACAAAAACTGCTTTTCTACGCAACCAGTTCATAGTGATCGCTATTGCGCCGTTGGTAGTGATCTCTCTGGTTGGAATCGGTTTAATGGCTGCTTTCCCATCGATTGCACACTGGATCTTCATACCGTTTGTAGTAAATGCTTCCGGAGCAGTGGGCGATTTGTGGGTGACACGTAACGTACTGAGATACCCGGAACATGTATTGCTGGAAGATCGAAAAACCGGGCTGATAATTTATGGCAAAGAAACTGATAAACCCATGAATATCTCTACAACAGGATTTAGCTCAAGATTTTTTGAAGTGTTCATACTCTGTTTTTTTGCGCTGGGGATTCTAATGGGTATAGCGCCAATAGCTCTGGATATTTTAGGAGTGGAATCTTTTACAATTGGACCCACGAATAGTCTTTACACGATTTTTGAATTTCATAGCCCAGAGAAAGGTTTCGATTTCACTTTACACCCCCTGCCAATATTAGCCATAAGCGTGATTGCCGGGTTGGTTTACGCGATTATTAAGCTTGGTAAGCCGAGAAATGATGCTATGACGGGATAGTGATATCTGACCTTTGGTCATCAAAAAACTTGAAAGTATGATGAAGATAGGAAAACCGGCTATGAATCACAGCAAAAAGAAGCAAAAATAAAAGGAGATGATAAAAAATGATAGAAGTACAAAACCTAACAAAAACGTTTAACGGAAAAACCGTGCTTAACGGCATCACCTTTGAAGTGAAAGAAGGAGAGATATTCGGATATCTCGGTCCCAACGGGGCTGGGAAGACAACAACAATGAGAATAACTCTGGGACTTCTGAAGCCAACATCCGGGAATGCGTTGGTTCTGGGACAGAATCTGGGAGAGAACGAAGGACTCAGAAATAAAGTCGGCGTTCTTTTAGAAAATGATGGAGTATATGACAAGTTATCGGCTTATGAAAATCTGGATTACTATGCACAGCTTTATGGACTCTCAGATAGCATAGAGAGAAAAAGAAGGATTGAAGAACTTC
>QEXZ01000236.1 GCA_003160755.1 Methanomicrobiales archaeon | reverse complement strand
GCCTAATAAAATCGCAAAAATGCCTCCGAATAGCGTAGCTAAGATATTCACGTGATGTTTATTCAATTTAAGTGGCTTTCTGTCTTCCACTGTCGCACCGAGGAGACTGTCCACGATACCGCCTAAGAACCCCGACAGGAGACAAATGCAGGTGAGCAATAAAACGGTTCTTGAGGTCATTTGAAGGTCAAACCAAAACGCAAGCGTAACAAGTGAAATCAAACCTGAGCCGAGCATTGATGCACCAAGACCTGGTAAACTGACGCCGCCGTTCGTGCCTACAGGCACTTTTTTAAGCGTTGTAATCAGCTTCGGATTGCCTTCTGCCTGCCCGATTTCCGTTGAAAACGTGTCTGCGCAGGCTGTAGCAACCGCACCTGAGAACCCGAGCAATAAAATCGTGTTTCCGCTTTGGCTTTGACTCTGGCAGGAAATAGCGTAGAGCAGCGCGAAAATCACAGGTGACAGGCCATTGCCAAGCACATTATTTATGTTTCGCATACCCTTGTTTCCCTCGGCAACGCCAAGTTCTGCTTTTCTGTCGTATTTGTATTTCGTGACTAAATTACCGGACAGGAAGAATGCGAGCAATACAAGCACCCCGGCGCAGCCAAACCGTGGTCCCAGCGATAACAGAATTATCGTGCCCAGTATGAGCGTTCCGATAAGCGCGGAAGTGTTTATTTTACGTTTTACGTATGCATAAAGCACGAGCGAAAACGCTATCAATATTATAAGCGCAGCTATAGTTACCGTTACCGGGAACAGGTGCTGATGCGGGAGTTCGCTGAATAACATGGTAATTCCGAATAGATTTTGAGCCTTTATAAACCTTCTTTTATGTTCTCTTTATCAGCATCGACAAATTCAAGTCCTTTTCTACTATCTTCTCATATTCGCCCTTTATATGCGGCTTGATTTTCTCCAAATCCCATACCCCCGATATTATCTCTCCGATCAATTCGCCATCGTCAAATACTCGTACCACCTCGTCATTGTCTGATACCACTACCGCCACGGCGTCTGTTTCCTTAGAGATGGAAGCGGCAGCCATGTGCCTGCTGCCGAAACCCATTGGAAGGTCTATATTCCGAGAACTTGCTTCAATATGTCTTGCTGCTGAAAGAACGTATCCATCACCGCTAACGACAAAAGCGCCGTCCAGCTTCGCAAGTTCCTTTATCGTTCCCTGTATATCTGCCTCCCTTACGTCCTTTACCTCCTTCGGGTAAGGAGCAAGAGGGTCTAAAATTAAGGGCTTTGATTTCTCTAACACTTTCTCTTCGTCTCCCACCACAAACAGCGTGCCTTTCCTCATCTTGTTTATACTTTGCCTTGCTATCCCCACTGCTATCTCGATCACTGTCTCCAACACCTCAGGATTACATTTTCTCCCCACCTTACTACAAATTCTCTCTGCCATTTTTATTTCCTATTCTATTCTACTCTACTCCACCAATAAATATTACTGCTCTCTAACTTTATAAAACCAAAGGGAAAAATGGGGAATACGAGAAAAATACGGGCATATTCACCTTCGCATATAACCGGCTTCTTTGAGATACGGGACGACAGGAATCCCTTGTATAAAGGCTCAGTGGGAGGGGGAATCGTATTAGAAAAGGGCTGTGTGACCGAAGCTTCTCTCGATAACGATTTCCATCAAAAGGGAACAAAGGCAGAAATAGAAATAAATGGCGTGGAAGAAGAGGCAAATACCACTAAATACGTTGTGGATGCTTTAGCAGGAAAGTATGAGCACGAGCTTAACGTTACCGTGTCAACGGAGTTTGACGTGCCAGTCGGCGCAGGGCTTGGTGCAAGCGGTGCGGGTGCGCTCAGCACGGCTCTCGCATTAAACATGCTTTTATCGCTTGGCATGACGCTAAACGAGGTGGCGCAAATCGCGCATCTTGCAGAAGTGGAAAACAACACAGGTCTGGGCGATGTAATTGCCGAGACCAACGGTGGCGTAGTAATAAGAAAGAAACCTGGTCCGCCGGGTGTAGGCATTATTGATAAGATACCGCACGAGCGACAGA
>QEXZ01000235.1 GCA_003160755.1 Methanomicrobiales archaeon | reverse complement strand
CTCCTGCACCTATTGGCAGTGTCGCGGGGTCGCACATCTGTTTCGTTACTCCCATGTCCCGTGCAAGCTGCACCAGTCCTTTATCAAAGGTGCCTGCCCCGGTCTCTAACAGGTCTATCTTCCCTGCTACTGTCGAATCTTTTGGATTAAACGCCAAGATAATCGCTGCTTCTATTTTGGATTGTTCTATTGTTTTCAGCTCCTCCGGTGAACACGACACGTTTATCGAGTTGTACACCGCTCTGTCTGTCAATCCCACTTCGTCCACGTACTTTAGCCCTGCAACCTTTGCCCCCGCAACTGTCGAATCAATCAAGAAGGGTGAGTCACTCTTCTCTACACAGAACGCAATTTCTTTCTCCATCGCCTCCGCCGATTCCGAAAATATCTGCATCATGCACGGATTGCCGGTTACACCAGCATCTCCTCCCGCTTCCCATCACTTCCGGCGAGCTACCCATGAAGAACTCTTCCACTTCTTTCAAGTCCTCTGCTTCTTTGATTTCTATTATCTCTTTCAAAGCAGAGAAATGCTCTGGATGCTGAACTACAATCTCATCATTGCTTTGTTATTATTATTATGAATATATATTCATATAGGTGGTGAGAAAAAAACAAAAAGGGGAAAGTGAAAAAAAAGGGATGAGAATATGCGTAACCGCAACGGCAGGGGATTTGAACGCGCAGGTAGACCCGAAGTTTGGAAGGTCCCCATACTTCGTGTTCGTTGATTCAGATACGATGGAGTTCGAAGCGATGCTAAACGAAGCCATTGCCGCGCCGGGTGGAGCAGGGATTCAGGCAGCACAAACAGTACTGAATAGAGGTGGGAACGTGGTGATATCCGGGAATATAGGTCCAAATGCTTTTCAGGTGCTTCCCACAGCCGGTGTGAAAATTGCAACGGGCGCGTATGGCACGGTGAAAGAAGCAGTTGAGATGTATAAAGCCGGTAGACTGAGTGAGGCGGGAATTTCGACAGTTGCCACTCACGCGGGAATGGGTGCTGGCGTAGGCGCAGGCGCAAGCGGCGGAATGGGCATGGGCGGAGGACGAGGCGGCGGTAGAGGACGTGGTGGGGGTATGGGCAGAGGTATGGGACTTGGCATGCAGCAGCAACCAATGCCTTCGCAACCGCAAGCACAAGCGCAACCACAAGCGCCGCGAACGAAAGAAGAAGAAATCCAGCAGCTCTCGGACATGGCAAGTAGGTTGGAGAAAGATTTGGAAGAAGCGAAGAAAAAGATAGAGGAACTTAAAAAGAGGTGATAAAAGATAAAATGAGTGGCATGGGTAGAGGAGGAGGAAGAGGTCAAGGAATAGGACGAGGAGGTCAAGGGCGAGGGAGAATGGGTGGCAGCGGATTGGGCCCCGGCGGGGACTGCCGATGCCCAAATTGTGGATATACAATGCCACATCAGGTAGGGGTGTCATGCTATCAGCAAACTTGCCCGAAATGCGGGTCTAAAATGACAAGACCGTAAAAAGTTTAGGAGGTGATAAGAAAAAAAATGGGAGGAAATAGATGGAGAAACATGTATTATCTGACTGGTTTGCCCGGCTGGATGCGATTTGGATACTCGCCTGGCTGGGTAGGAAGAAGTCCAACGGGAATGCCGCCAGGTGCACAGTATCTCGCCCAAACAGGACAAATGCCGCAGTTTGCTTCATGGATACAGCAGCAAGCACCGGCACCGGCAGGCGCGCCTGTTGCACCAACACCAATGGGCATGCCGACAATGCCAAAAGAACAGGAGATTTCTATGCTTGAATCACAAGCGAAGATGCTTGGTGACCAGTTAGAGCAGATAAAGAAGAGATTGGAAGAACTGAGCAAGTAAAGTTTGGAGAGAAAGGAGTTAATTAGAAACTGGAGGAGAACAAAATGGGTATATGCGAACTGTGTGGAAAAGAAGGGAGTAGAATGGAAGCAGACCACAAAGAGCTTGGGCGCATTATGGTTTGTCAGGAGTGCTGGTCAAAACTATACGAGAGGAACAGTATGGCAGCGGATATAGGCAGTTCCGGCGGCAGTTGCGCCTTTTGCAAGTAGAG
>QEXZ01000234.1 GCA_003160755.1 Methanomicrobiales archaeon | reverse complement strand
GTTCTGTAAAAGATATTTACCTCTAAAGGGGCATTTGTCAATTCGCTTAACTCAATTATCTCCTTTACCGCTAATGCTGCAACGTTCCCATTCACGGAAATCACGGGTCTCTTCGCAGCAAGCAACAAAGCAGCAGCAACTTCTGTCGCTCTCCGCGCGGAATCCAGTGTCCTCTCACCAATTAAATAATCAAATGCTTCTCCCCGTCCGTGCGCTATCAAACCCTGCTTGCTTGTTATTCCCGCTTCGATACCAGCCACGAGCTTCTCCCGCTTTATTAACGACTTATATCTGGGATGAGTCTCAGGGATTTTGAACATTGAGATGTTTTTTTTTATTTATTTTATATTCTTCTTATAGAAATATCACGCTTCTTTGGCATTATCTGCTGCAGGATTTCCTTTAACTGCACATCGTTTATCATGCTTTTTAGCCTTCCCGTCTGCGCCAAGGCGATCAGCTGATTCTCCAGCTGCGCTGCAAATTCGGGCTTTGCGGTTTTTATATTATTTAATCTATCCCTTGCCTCTGCAGTGAGAATCTGCCGTAGAATATCCCTTTTCGCTTCTTCTACCTCTTTCCTCTTCCCTTCTTCTTCCGCAGCGCCTGCTTGTGCCTGAAGCATCTGCTCATACTTTTTCCTCTTTATTTCTTCCAGTTCGTCTTCACTTGCCATCGTTATTTTAACACCTGCCCTTCTTTTTTCTGCTCTTTTATCTCATGAGCAGCATTATCGAGAATTTTCTGCCCCGCGGAGGATATTACTCGCCCCTTTCTCCCCGTGTCTGGATTGATTACGTATCCTGCCTGCTCTAATTGCAAAAGCACCCCACGTATTAACTTCCCGGATGCTTTTCTAAACCGCTCGGGCTTTGCGCCCCTTCTTACTCGGCTACCATAGTACGTGCGCAACCTTGATACACCTACGGGTCCGTGTATGTATATTTGCCGTAGCACGGATGCACAGCGTACCCACCACCAATCTTCATCCTGAGGTGGTAATTCTTTGTTTGCACCCTTCTTCACCTCCATTGCCCACTTGGGCATAGAGATAGTTTTGTTCGTCTTCAATTTCTCCGCTGCCAACTTCACCAGTTTATCTGGTGGCACGTCGTATACCGTTGTCATTTTATTCCCTCATATAGTCTATTATTCTTTCTATTCCCTCAACGTATAAAAGAATAAAGCTTATGGAATAAAAATACATTTTTAAAAAACCACGAGATTGCACAAGATTAACACAACACTTTTTCTTTTTCACAAAAAGAAAAAGTGTGCTAAAAGAAAAATAAATAAGTTCTTTTGGTAAAGCTTTTCTATAAGCCCTTACAGGGCTTGCGGGGTCGTGGGGCGGAGCCCCACATAAGAAAAGGTTTCTTGTGAAAATCCGTGTAATCTGTGGTTATAAAAATACCAGATGAGATGAAAACTGAAAGCACAAATACAGACGGTGTGAAAATAGGATTGGAATGCCATGCACAGCTTCTTACAAAGTCGAAACTATTCTGCTCTTGCTCCACGGACTATCATGATTCCGAACCCAACACGCATGTATGTGCGACGTGCATGGGCTTACCGGGGGCTTTGCCCGTGGTGAACGAGCAAGCGATAAGATATGCCATAAAAATGGCGCTTGCTCTGGGCTGTGCAGTGCAGCCCGAAATGATCTTCGACCGGAAAAATTATTATTACCCTGACCTCCCGAAAGGTTTTCAGATTACGCAATATGATTTCCCCGTTGCATTGAATGGACTTGTGAGAATAGAGAGTGCGAGTGACGGTGACGGTGACGGTGATGGCGACAGAGGGAAAGAGCGGGAAATAAGAATAAGACGGGTGCACATGGAGGAAGACCCGGGCAGGCTGGTGTACAAGGGCACGATAGATACCGCGAAATATTCGCTGGTTGATTATAACAGGTCGGGAATACCGTTAGTGGAGATAGTAACCGAGCCCGACTTGAGGTCGCCAAAAGAGGCGCGTATATTTTTAGGTAAGCTGAGGAGCATATTAGGATATTTGGACGTGTTTGACGGTGATTTGGAAGGTGCGATGCGGGTTGATGCGAATATATCCG
>QEXZ01000233.1 GCA_003160755.1 Methanomicrobiales archaeon | reverse complement strand
GAAGAGTTGATAGACTCGTGCAGGTTAAAAGGATAATCTACAATCCCAATTACAAAATACCTGTATCGCCGTTAGTATATAGTCCTGAGGAGTTAGAGGAGCGCCTTAGAAAGGGTGATGAATTTATAAAAGAAATAATCCAAAAGGGGACAATTTTATATGAAGGAGCAAGTAGCTAACAGCGTATGACAGAGCGTATCTGGCTTCACTCTACCCACATCTTTTTACCCTTTTCTTCCGCTCGTTTCGCATGCTCAGTTCGATATGTTTTCCCAAGCAAAACACTCCGTTATCATGTATTACCAACTCCGCTAAACCTCTAAACTACATCCTCTGCGTTCTCCGTGACCTCTGCGGTTAATCTGACATTGTCAAGTTAATGATTTTGAATCTGGAGATTTAATTTAAATCTACTCGATGTAAAACTTTACTCCATAGAAGGCAGGTAATTCCCATGGAGATGGACCTCATATTAGCGATAGGATTAATGGTAGTCATCGGTTTTTTTGGTGGATTAGTAGCGAGAAAGCTAAAATTTCCGAGAATCACTGGTTATATTATCATTGGTGTTTTGTTGAGTCCTTCTGTTCTAAACATAATACCAAAGGGAACAGTAGAAAACTTAGATATAATCACTGATATTGCTCTGGGCATTATAGCATATTTAGTAGGTGGTAGTCTTCATATAGAATCTTTACGAAAATTAGAAAAAAGCATCGCATGGATAACGCCTTTTCAAAGTTTGGGCGCATGGTTTATTGTTACAATCTCAATAGCCTTCTTATGCCCTTTTATCTTAACTATTCCAGAAGCAACTTTCTATCAGACTTATTTTCCCATCGCTTTCGTTATAGGTGCGGTATCATGTGCAACTGCTCCAGCAGCAACTATGGCAATAATCCATGAATATAAAGCGAAAGGCCCATTGACAACAACGTTATTGGCTGTCGTTGCACTCGATGATGCAATTGCAATCGGCGCATTTTCCATCGCTTTGGGTATATCCGAACCTTTAGTAAGCGGAATTGGAAGTGTATCCATAATTCAAATGCTTGGTATTCCTTTCTTACAAATAGCTGAATCTATAGCAATAGGAATCATCTTTGCTTTTGCTTTAGTTTATGTATCAAGGGTTATAAGAATTCGCGAATTGTTTTTAGTACTAATTTTTGGGATGATAATGCTGTGTATTGGAGTTACAAATCACTTAGGAATATCGGCGATTTTAGCAAATATGGTCATTGGCTTTATTGTAGTGAACAAAGCAAAAAGGAAAGAAATGTTTCTTGTAGTTGAAGAAATCGAAGACGTGATTTTTGCAATGTTTTTTGTTCTGGCAGGATTGCATTTCGATTTGAGTGTTATGAAATCTGCTTTTTTGTTAGCATTGTTAATTGTTTTAACCCGGTGCTTTGGCAAATACATGGGAACACGAGTAGGTGCTACCATCGCTCATGCACCTGATACCGTAAAGAATTATCTGGGCCTTGCCTTGTTACCAAAAGCTGGAGTTACCGTAGGTCTAATTCTTTTAGCAGAGCGTTCATTTCCTACTTTTGGTGCTATACTGGTGAATGCAGTGATTGCTTCGGTCATCATAAATGAACTTATTGCCCCTCCTTTAGCTAAATATGCTATTTTCAAAGCTAAAGAAGTCGGTACTTAAAATTAAAATATTAATATATCAATATCAAATTAAAATTAGAGGATAAGATGGAAGAAGAAAAGACAAACGAGGAACTGTTACAGGAGTTTTATGAGACCGCAGCAGAGGATATAATGGACAAAAGGGTCAGGGATATTCCAATAATAGATAAAGATGCAGATTTAATAGATGTTTTATCAATACTAAATATAAGCGACCACGTTTGGGTTGTTGAAAGCAAAGGAAGCAAAAAATTGGTGGGAATAATAACAGAATACGATGTTCTTCATATCCTTTCTCCTAAGAAAAGGATACCTTCTGTTGGTGTCCCTGATAAAAGGTCTTTACCATATAGCTCTTTCGAAGAGGCGTCTCATCTAATGTCAAGAGACCTAATAAAATGCGAACCAAACGAAAAGGTTGAAAATATTTTAGATGAGATGATAACCCGTAGGATAAGAAG
>QEXZ01000232.1 GCA_003160755.1 Methanomicrobiales archaeon | reverse complement strand
GGAATATTAATCATGATATACGCAGCGCTAAAAGGATAACCACGAGATTAACACAAGATAGACCCCCAGAAAATGAAGCCAAGATGCATGATACAGGATGCAAGTTTGGTCTTGCATCTTCAAATTTTTTCTCGTGTAATCTGTGTAATCTGTGGTTAATATTAGGAGGTGCTAAACAAATACAATGCCAACATCAATACCCAAGGATAGATATAAGAATTTCGCTCGTGACTGGAAATCTATCGGGATAGTATCGAAGATGAAGCGGCAATGGCGAGCGAAAGGAGAGGAGATAAACGCATTAATCATTTCAATGATGCTGGACAGATTTGGCGACAAAGCTCTGGATGTGATTGCCGATGCGTATTATCAAATCGGGCTAAAAGATGGCGATAAAATCATTACAAAGTTACATATCACAGGAAAAGATAGTGCTGCTTGCTTATCGGTGATCGAAGCGTTGAGCGTACTCGCAGGTGTCAACTCGGAGTTTAAAGAGAAAGGGGAAGAGGGCGAGGGCGAGAAAGAAGGCGGCGCTACATTATGCCTGATGAGCTGCCCTTTTACCGATACGCTAAGATTTTTTCATCCGCTCGTATGCGCTAAATATACACAAGGTTTGGTAGAGGGGGTAAACGAGAAAGCGAAAGTGAAATTGGTAAAGGGACTGTGTGGAGGAGATGACCATTGTGAGTTCGAGATTACCATAGGATAGGGCATTGTGAAAAAAAAAATTGTACATAAGGTATAACTGCCTTCTATTTAAGACACTGATTTACACAACACTTTTTCTTTTTCAAAAAAAAGAAAACCTGTGCTAAAAGAAAAACAAATTTCTTTGGTAAAGCTTTCTTTTTGAAAGAAAGGTTTGTGTTAATCTGCGTCAATAATTTATTTTCTTGGTATGTGTTTAGGTGAGGCGAAAAAAACCACGAGATTCCACGAAATTAACACAAGGAGATAATAATAGACACAGGATACTGGTTAGATTGCAATTTTATCTCTTACATATTCATATTTTCTCGTGAAAATCTGTGTAATCTGGTGGTTAGCTAAACACATACTTTTCTTGAAACTGTGGAATCTGGTCATAAATCATAATCATGTATCCTGGATCTTGCATCCTGGATCATGGAATTGCGGAACCTTTATATAACTCTAAAACAGTAGATAAAGAAGAATAGATACAAATGGAAAGAGTAATCATCATTGCGAAAGGAAAGGTTCAAAAGGTAAGATACAGGAGTAAGGTAAAAGAAATTGCAGATGAGCTTGGAATAGTAGGCGGGGCTGAGAACTTAGAGGATGGTTCAGTAAGAATTGTTGCCGAGGGTAAAAAGGAAAAACTGGCTGATTTTATCACCAGAATTAAGATAAAGAATTATTTGATTGATGTACAAGATGTTTCAGTCAGTTTTGAGGAGGCATCAGGTGGGTTTGACGTGTTTAGAAAAGTAATCTCCGGGACGATGTATGAGGTTGCAGAACGGTTAGATGAAGCAGCGGGTCTGTTGGAAAGGCTTACCGGAGCGGTTACGAGTGGGAATGATAAGATTATCGGCACCATCGAACAGGGGAATGATAAGATTATCAGCACAATAGAACAGGGGAATGATAAGATTATCGGCACAATCGAACAGGGGAATGAGAAACTTGCTGGGAAACAAGACCAAACAATAGAGATATTGAAAAGCGTGAAGGAAGATACAGATGTAATGAGAGAAGACATAGGCGAAATAAAGGATGCGTTAAGCATTATAACCGGAATACGGGAGGAAACGAAGGAATTGAGTGAGAAATATGACGCGTTGGGTAGGGATGTTGAAGAGATAAAAAGAATGTTGAAGAAGTAAATTAGTAATGGGACATTGGCATTAACAAAAACGATTTTACCTTTGATAATGCCTATCCTATTTCTTCGGAAACTAAGTTTAATTCGTATATGTTCAATAAGAAGAGGACATAGAGGGTTTGGTAGGTTAATATTAGGATAGCCTAAGATTTCTAACCTAAATTCAAACCCGCTTTCCCTGCGACATAATTTCCATCTCTATTGCAAGCAGCTTCCTGTTCGTCTCGTGCTCATGCCCATACCCATGATTTGGGGTTGTTTTTATTTT
>QEXZ01000231.1 GCA_003160755.1 Methanomicrobiales archaeon | reverse complement strand
TGCTGCAGGGGCGTCTATCCCCGAGGGGTCTGAGGAGAAATTCATAGCAACTCTTGACAGAATAATAGGCGAACAAAGGAAAAAGATTTTGTGATATTGTTGTATTTTTAAAATATCTAGTTCCAAATTCGCCACGGATATTCAGAAGTTTCGTTAAAATACAAGAACAATATTGAATATATAAAACAAAAAAATGCGGAAGAAGTAACTGATACAAAAAGGATGAAATCGCTGTTTGTTATTATTCCAAGTCTATAGCCACGCAACATCCCTGAGATAGTAATGAGTGATATAAAAATTGCTACTGGGATAGCTCTGGTTATTATTTTAGCTTTTATATCATTATTTTCTGTTGCATTCATAGTTTTATAATCGGGGCACTCGCTCATTTTATCACCTTACTAATAATTGTATACTAATCTATTTAAAACCTATCTCATAAAAAGTGTAGGAGGAAGTTCAATCTATATTGACTTTCGGGATGAAGCCTCAATATGCGAAATTTTTATATATATTCTATGTCTTGGGTAAAAGATGCGAGGGCGATAAAGTTTGCGTACGATACCAATAGGAAGGAATATACGACACTAAGGCCAGATATACCGAAGTTATTCTAATAGAGAAAAATGCATGACATTTTCTCAAAAGTACCAAAGATTTACGTAATGGACCACCCAGATGCTGTCACCTGAAGTCTCTCTTACTTCATTCAATTATAATGTATCCTTTTATTATTTTCTCTTTTCCATCACAAACCTTCCACCAGATACTTCTTCTTCACGACGAGGTAAGAAATAAGGAATCCGAGAAAGAAGCCGAGAAGAGAGAAAGAAAGAGAAAAGGCAAAGCCTGCTATATTGCCGCTTCCCCACCGATTGCCGAGTGCGAAACCGCCGAATAAGCCGGTGATGGTGAGTGCGGAAATAAGAATAGTGTATGGAAGGGCTTGAAAAAGAATATTGGTTCTGAACTGCCCTTTCGTCTTTCCAAATAGCCCTTCTCCATTCCTATTCTGCATTTTGCACTTAGCGCTATGTCACTATTATATCTTCGTCCAGAGCATAAACGCGATCAAAAGCCCGTAGATGGCAACCGCTTCTGCAAGCGCAACGAATATCAGCACACGACCAAACGTCTCAGGCTTCTCCGCCGTAGCTCCCGCAGCCGCGACTCCCGTAGCCGATATTGCCCAGCCTGCACCAAGTGCTCCACCAGCCATTGCAATGGCTGACGCTATTGCTATCCATCCGTTATCTGTAACGCCACATACTGCCGCCGCCGTTTCTTCTTGCGCCGCTGATGCGACTCCCGCTCCTGCAAGAAGCACGAGCAAACAAAGCGTAAATGCAAACGCGTATTTCGTTTTCATGTCTTTTTCTATCACCTCTTATATTATTATATTAGGGTATATAAAAGTGAATGCTTTTTCGTTTCGAAAGCCCCTTTTATAACCCCCCAGATTACACATCGTGGCCTCTGCCCACGGCAGAGTAGGAGGAGGTCTTTAGACCTCCGTCCCCTCATCGAACCGCACGTACGGATTTCCCGTATACTGCTCTCCGATGGCGTTGCCCCATTGTAGGGAGTGAGATTACCACGCAGGGTTCAAGAGCGATGACAACGATTTCAAGCCCAGATTTTTCAGAAACGCATTCAATATACGCCGATTACTGTTGTAGCTCTTCCTCTTCTCTTTAAATGCTCGTAACCTCATTCTTGTCCACCCATCGAGTTCCTTGTACAGCCAATTGACGTTTGCTATCTTGAAATAGTTCCCCCATCCGATAACAACAGGATTAAGCCTCTGAATTACCATTTCAAGATTGATCGGCAGGTTTCTGCGTGTAGCACGCCTGGCAGCCTCCTTGTATTTCTTGACAGCTTCTTTTCGTGGCACTTTGTGGCTTACGTAAACGGTAAAACCGAGAAAATCAACGCCCTCTGAAAAGTTCTTTATCTTTGTTTTCTGCGGATGTAGCGTAAGTTCCAGCTCCTCTAAGATTTCTTTTACGTGAGATATTGCCTCCTCTGCCTCTTCTTCACTCCCACAGAGCACCAAGAGGTGAGTAACGCAGGGGAACCGCCCCCCTACGTCCTCTCAGAACCCGGCGTGAACCTCTCAGCTCACCGGGCTCCCATCATCCAGCCATAGGTCTCACACCCATCTGC
>QEXZ01000230.1 GCA_003160755.1 Methanomicrobiales archaeon | reverse complement strand
AAGGCGGACGTGTTCCAGAATATAATCAGTTATGGCATGTTCACCGGCGGTCTGGGACTCCATTACGGTGCAGAGCGAGTCGGTATGCTGACCATCCCGTCAGGCGTGGGAAATACAAAACGTCAGATACAATTGATGCACGATTTCAATACAACGGTATTCCATGCAACGCCTTCGTACATACTGTATGTTTCCGAAGTAATGGTTCAACAGGGGTTCGACCCGAAGGAGTTTGATTTGCGTATCGGTTTTGTGGGTGCTGAGCCGCATTCGGAGCAGACCAGGCAGCGGATTGAAGATATATTAGATATAAATGCGTTTAATTCATACGGTATGTCGGAGCTAAATGGACCCGGAGTAGCGTTTGAATGTGAACAAAAAAGCGGTATGCACCTCTGGGAAGATAGCTACCTGCTTGAGGTTGTTAATCCTGATACATGCGAGGTGCTTGCGCCCGGTGAAGAAGGAGAGCTGGTCGTTACTACGCTGAACCGTGAAGCTATGCCCATCCTCCGGTATCGTACAGGCGACCTTGCCCGAATCGTTGACGACGGCGAAAAATGCTCTTGCGGTAGGACACATGTGAGGATTTCACGCATAAAAGGGCGCTGTGATGATATGCTCATCGTTAAAGGTGTGAATCTGTATCCAAGCCAGATAGAGGACGTTCTGATGAGTTTCCCCGAAGTTGCAACAAGCTACCAGATTATTGTTGACCGTGCAGGCAGGAAAGCTTTAGATTCCCTTACTGTTCAGGTTGAGCTGTATCCTAAAATGTTCGACGGCGACCTGAAGAAGCTCAGAACGCTTGAAGCTGACATTACCGGAAGTGTTCAGGACGAGATTGTTGTGCGACCGAAAATAGAGTTCCTTGAGCCCGGTAGCTTACCGAGGAGTGAGGGCAAGGCGGTGCGGGTTGTTGACAAGAGGGGTGAGATGTAGATCTAAAAATCAAGTGATTTATCACCGCGGAGAGCGCCGAGACCACATGGTTTTAAGACGGTTTCATTTCAATCTTTGCTTAGATTTTTTTTGGTGCCTCTGCAGTGAAATTGGCAACTTCCACTTTGGGTCATAATGTACAATATACCTATTTTTATTTTAAACATTATTAATAAAATTTGTGAATAAATTATAAAAAATTTAGCTATTACGAAGGGTTTTTAAGTAAAAATTAGGATATTGGTACATAAATAAAGCAAAAATTTTACCTGACCTGAAAGGGAGGTGCTAAATAAAAATGGAAGGAAAAGGGAAAGTGGATGAAATCGCGAACACGGAGCAATTAGACCGACCCATAGAAGACGTGATGGACGAGCTTAGGGATGGCAGCCGCAGTGTAACGCCGGAAATAAATGATTTGCTATCGGGATGCGCTACGAAATTAGAAGAACGGCCCAGCAGTATTGATGGGGAAAACGGAAACGGAAGTGATGACATTCACGATAGAGTGATAAAATTTAAAATAACTAATCCTTCTGTGCACATAGAAAATTTTAATGGTCAGATACACGTTCTAAAATCCCTGTGGAAAAAGGGTAATGGCTTCAGTCTTAATTTACGCTTTGATTTTGACTCTTTTAGCGATTTACAGAATTTTATCGATTACTCTACTGAGTTAAGCGAAAAAGTTCATGCACTAAACGAACCTTTTTTGAGAGAGGAATACACCGCAAATTTGGACATTGCGTTCTCAAACGCTGTAATCGTTAAAAAGGAACAGATATAAATTACTCAAAATCCAGTGGATTTCGAGCATTTGATTGCAAAATGCAGAATGCAAGTTGAAAAACGCAAAATAGAAGAGAATAGGTGTATTATTATAGCTTTTTACATACGAGTCTTCACGAACGTCTAACATAAACTTTACCCCGGATAATTTTATTGCTGGCTTTCCATGATACATAGTTTTTTCTTCGAGATCATTATCTATCCTCTTTTTCAATGAGATTTTTGATTTCGTTCTTCAATGATGGAATGTCTTTTTCTACTGTGTCCCAGACCGCATCTATATCCACGCCAAAAACTTTTTCTTTCCGAAAATTCTACAAGAATGCCTATATCTTGATCTTTCTCCACTTGCCCTTTTTAGCGATTTTTTCGACAACTGAATTAGGAACGGAAGGTATTACCTTTTCACAACTATTTCCAGCAGAATGCCATCAGCGGTTTTGATTTTCTTC
>QEXZ01000023.1 GCA_003160755.1 Methanomicrobiales archaeon | reverse complement strand
AGAAAAAATCGCTTCTGCGGATACCGATGGTCTAACCGACACCTACTGTGCACGGTGCCACACGCCAATCGGCGTTCTCGCGGGTGAAGTCCCTCCAATTGGACATGAAAACCTGAGTGAGATATCGAAGAAGGGAATACAGTGCGATTTCTGCCACAGTGTCAATAAATCCACGGGTATAGGAAACGGTGCTTTTATGGTCTCTCCTGATGGGATTAAGCGAGGTCCTTATGATGACTCCAAATCACCGTATCACGGTAGTATGTTCTCAGATCTTCACACAAAGTCGGAGTTCTGCGGCATGTGCCACGAGGTCTACCATCCTGTGACCGGAATTCCCATAGAGGAGACATATACCGAGTGGAAGGAAGGACCGTACAGTAAGACCACACAATGCCAAGACTGCCACATGACGCCAGGAGTCACGCATTTCGAGGCAAATCCCGGCAAGGCATCAGGGATCGGACCTGACAGGGACCATGTCTATACACATTACTTTGTAGGGGGTAACGCAGCGGTAACTGGGGTTGTTGGCTCAGAAGTGCACCAGAGGATGGCAGAAGAGCGGTTAAAGTCCGCGGCAACGCTCGAACTGGAAGTCGAGGAGAAGGATACAGAAGCCGAAATTACGGTAAAAGTCACGAATGTGGGTGCGGGGCACAGGCTCCCCACAGGCCTTACAGAGGCAAGAGAGCTCTGGATAGAGATTATGGCGACAGATGCCACGGGAAAGGAAATATACCACACCGGAGGGCTTGATTCTGATGGCGAAGTGGACTCCGATGCCGTGATGTACCGTGCAGTGCTTGGAGATGCAGAGGGGAAACCAACGGTGAAAGTGTGGGAGGCAGAATCCACGCTCTCTGATAACAGGATACTGCCGAAGGAGGCTCGTGTCGAGAAGTTTAATTTTGCTATTCCAGACCAGGTGAAAGGTCCCATTACCGTGGAAGCGAAGTTGAACTACCGGTCGGCATCACAGAAATTCCTTGACGAGCTCTTTGGCAAGGGTGCGGTCGTTGCGCCTGTGATAGAGATGGCAGGTGCAGAAGGCACGGTAGAATTAGGGAAAGCGCCTGGCGAAGGAGTGCCTGGCTTTGAGGTACTGTTTGTGTTAATAAGCCTTTTAGTTGTGGCTTATTTGGTGAAAAGGGGGAGAGAAATAAGGAGGTGATAAAAATGAAATTTGGAGATTTGTTGAAAGGAGCAGAAGCAGAAGGTAAAGAGAAGCATGTCCCTTATATTGAAGTGGGGGAGGGACGAGGGAGAGAAGGCGTGGATGTTGTACGTGTAGTTGTGGGTAAGGATGTGCCACATCCTAACACAATGGAGCACCACATCGCGTGGCTAGAGCTGTACGGAGTGAAGAAAGAGGGACAGGTGGTTTGTCTCGGTAGAACAGCGTTCGCAGCAGGTTATACCAATCCGAACGCCAAGTTTCAGGTACCTGTCGAAGAATTCAAAGCGTTCTGTGCGCTTGCATATTGCAACATTCATGGGGTGTGGCAAAACTGTATAGAAGTGGAATAGGAGGGAGACATCATGAAAGGAAAAAAAGAAAGATATTTGACCACGAATCAAGGTGTCACGATCATGGACAACCAGAACTCGTTGACCGCTGGCGAACGCGGTCCAGTGCTGTTACAAGACGTTCAGTTTGTCGAGAAGATGGCACATTTTGATAGGGAACGTATCCCCGAAAGGGTTGTCCATGCCAAGGGAGCAGGGGCACACGGCTACTTTCAGGTTTACAAGAGCATGGAACCTTATACGAAGGCGAAGTTCCTTCAGGATCCTGATAAAAAGACTTCTGTATTTGTTCGATTTTCAACTGTAACGGGTGGACGTGGATCTGCTGATACAGTGCGTGATCCCCGTGGATTTGCCGTTAAGTTCTACACTGAGGCGGGGAACTACGATCTTGTAGGGAACAACCTGCCCGTTTTTTTCATCCGGGATGCCATCAAGTTCCCGGATATGGTTCATGCCTTCAAGGGAGCACCGGATAGCAATATCCCATCCGCTTCTTCCGCGCATAACCGCTTTTGGGATTTTATATCTCTAACGCCTGAATCAACCCACATGATTGCCTGGCTTTTTTCCGACCGCGGGACGCCCAAAAGCTATCGGATGCAGGAAGGTTTTGGTGTCAATACCTATGTGTGGGTGAACGCCGAAGGAAAGGCGATGTATGTGAAATACCACTGGAAACCGAAATTGGGTGTGCAGAACCTTGACCGTCATGAAGCAGCACGGTTGGCAGGTGACGACCCCGATTACCTTACTCGTGATCTCAGAGATACGATCGCCAGCGGCGAAGAGGTTGAGTACGAACTCAATGTCCAGTTGATGGGTATTGCTGACGAATTGAAACAAAATTTTGATCCACTCGATGCCACAAAAACCTGGCCTGAGGATAAATTCCCGCTGATGCCTGTAGGCAAAATGGTGCTCAATCGCAATCCCGAAAACTTCTTCGCCGAAGTGGAGCAGGCAGCTTTCTGTCCCGCCAGCATCGTTCCCGGGATCGAGTTTTCCGATGACAAGTTGCTCCAGGGTCGAACATTCTCCTATAATGATACTCAGCGCTATCGGTTGGGAGCGAACTACCTGCAACTTTCCATCAACCGCCCTCTGGTGCCAGTCGACAACAATCAGCGCGATGGAGCCATGCAGTCTGGAAGTTTCAGTGGGCCGGTCAATTACGAGCCCAATAGCTTAGCTGGTGGTATGCCTATGGAGGCTCCGGCAGGGACCGCTCGTGTATATCGGATAGAGGGGGAAGTGACTCGTCACAAGATCAGCAAAACGAACGATTTCGAACAGGCAGGAGAGAGATATCGCTCCTTGAGCAAGATGGACCAAGAACATCTGGTGGATAACCTCATCGCGGATCTTATGCACATTGACAAGCCAATCCAGCAGCGGGTGGTTGAGAACCTGACAAAGGCTGACCCGGAGTTGGGTCGAACCGTAGCTGAAGGTCTAAAATTTGAAATAGAATAGGAGGAAAAGGTAAAATGGAAGAAAAAGGAAGTATGCCCCTGATTGGGGAAAAATTTCCGGATATGGAAGTACAGACAACACATGGAAGGAAGAAACTGCCAGAAGAGTTCAAGGGCAAATGGTTTGTCCTGTTCAGTCATCCTGCGGATTTTACACCCGTGTGCACGACAGAGTTCGTGGCTTTTCAAAGACGATTTGAAGAGTTTAAAAAACTCGACTGCGAGTTGATAGGATTGAGCATTGACCAGGTTTTTAGCCACATTAAATGGGTGGAATGGATAAAGGACAACCTGGAAGTGGAGATAAAGTTTCCAGTAATAGCGGACGACACAGGTAGAGTTGCAAAGATGCTGGGACTCATCCATCCCAACAAGGGAACAAATACGGTTAGGGCAGTATTTGCCGTTGACCCGCAGGGAATCATGAGAGCTATGATTTATTATCCGCAGGAACTCGGCAGGAACATGGATGAAATACTGCGAATGGTCCGAGGTCTTCAAACCGGTGATGAAAACGGTGTGGCGATACCTGCAAATTGGCCAAACAACGAGTTGATTGGTGATGAGGTGATAATTCCACCGGCATCTGATGAGCAAACTGCGAAGGAGAGGAGCAAGCAATACGAATGCTTTGATTGGTGGTTCTGCCACAAAAAGCAGGAGGTGAAATAATATGCTAACCGAGAAGATGCAGGAAGCGCTGAATGCTCAGCTCAACAAGGAGATGTATTCGGCGTATCTGTATATGGCGATGTCGGCATACAGCACGTACACCGGACTGAAGGGATTTGCCAACTGGTTCATGGTTCAGTATCAGGAAGAGATGGTGCACGCTATGAAGTTCTACGACTACATCAATGACCAGGGCGGTCAGGTAAAGCTGGCAGCAATTGAACAGCCCGCGACAGAATTCAAGTCGCCTATGGATATGTTTGAGAAGACTCTGGAGCACGAGAAGTTCATTACGAAGAGCATCAATGAGCTCGTTGACCTCGCAATTGCGGAGAAGGACCACGCTACGAACATCTTTCTTCAATGGTACGTTACTGAGCAGATAGAAGAGGAAGGCAACGACAATGAAATCATTGCCAAGTTGAAACTCGTTGGAAAAGACGGCAATGGCTTGCTTATGCTCGACAAAGAATTGGCAACACGGATATTTACGCCACCTGCGACTGCTGAAGCGGGGGGTGCGTAAAAAGATGAACAAGAAGGTAGCTATCTTTGCATTTAACGGAGAACCAATGTGTTTTGCACATACGCTCTTGAATACCTTAGATATGAAGAATAAGGAATACGATGTGAAATTGATAATAGAGGGCACAGCCACGAAGCAGGTGGAAGAACTCTCAGATCCTAAGAAACCGTTCGCAAATCTGTATGCAGAAGTCAAAAAAGCGGGGATAATTGATTGCGTATGCAAAGCATGCTCAACTCAGACTGGTGCGTTAAAGAGTGCAGAGGAGCAAGAGCTACCGATATGCGGTGAGATGTCCGGACATCCAAGCTTGTCCAGATACATGGAAGAGGGATACGAAGTGATAGTATTCTAAAAGGAGGTGGGGACAAAATGGCAATGGGAAGAGGAAGAGGAATGGGCGGTCCCCCACAGGGTCTCGGGCGAGAGGGGGGAGCACCCACGAAATGCGTTTGCCCTCAATGCGAGTACGAAGCAACAAAAGAGCGAGGTACCCCCTGCCGTTCGATGAAGTGCCCCAAGTGTGGGGTTCAACTTGTAGGGGCGTAAAAACAAATGGGAGATGATATAAAAAAATGGCAAAAGCAATCGTAATTTATGAGACCACTTATGGATCTACGGAAACGATGGCAAAAGCTATCGTAGCGGGACTGAAAGAGGCTGGAGTTGATGTTGAATTGAAAAGGGCTTTGAGTGCAAAGGCTGATGACCTCAAAGACATTGACGCCGTGGCTCTTGGTTGTCCAACGTACCATCATGACATGATCACCACGGTGAAGACGTTCCTTTTCGAGATGAAGAAAGCAGACTTGAAAGGTAAGGTAGGAGCAGCATTTGGGTCTTATGGCTGGAGTGGTGAATCTATCGAGATGATGAGTGATACGATGAAGCATATCTTCGGGATGGAGATGATAGAACCCGGATTGAAGATGAAAGGCACGGAAGTACTTACGGGTGAAAAAGAGTGTAAGGAGTTCGGCAAGAAGATTGCGGCGAAGATAACCTGACATTGTCAGGTTAACCGCAGAGTTCACGGAGAACACAGAGATTTTTTTCTCTCTGCAAACTCCAGGTTCTCTGCGGTAAATTTGAAATATGAGAAGGAAGGTATAAAATAAAAATAGGGCGAATAAAAAGGAGGTAGATGAAAAATGGCAAAATGGATATGTTCCGTCTGTGGATATATTTACGACGAAGAAGAAGCAGGAACGGCATTTGAAGATTTGCCCAATGATTGGCTATGTCCTGCTTGTGGTGTGGGTAAAGAAGCGTTTGAGAAGGAGGATTAAATGAGCCTTAGAAGAGAATTAAAATCGAACATTTACGCAGTGGGGGCAATTGACTGGGACCGGAGGCTATTTGATGAACTCGTACCGCTACCAGATGGAACGAGCTATAATTCCTATTTGATAAAAGGGAGTGAGAAGACGGCACTGATAGACACGGTGGACCCAACCATGACGGATGTGCTGGTAAGAAACCTTGAAGAACTTGAGGCTGGCGATATAGATTATGTCATTGCCAATCACGCCGAGCAGGACCATTCTGGTGCATTACCCCAGATAATCGACATTTATCCCCGCGCTAAGGTTATTTGCACACCGAAATGTAAGGATTTGCTTATGGATCTGCTCTTAATACCCGAGGATAAGTTCATAACAGTAGTTGACGGGGAGACGTTGTCATTGGGCGACAAAACACTGGAGTTCATTCATGCGCCGTGGGTTCACTGGCCAGAGACGATGCTGACGTATCTAATAGAAGACGGCGTGATTTTTACATGCGATTTCCTCGGTTCGCATCTCGCAACCAGCGATTTATTTGTGACCGATGAGGCAACGGTCTATGAGGCAGCCAAGCGATACTATGCGGAGATTATGATGCCTTTTCGGACAACTATCAGGAAAAACATGGAGAAGATAAAAGATTTGGCGATAGAGATAATCGCACCGAGTCACGGTCCAGCATATGATAAGCCAGACTTCATCCTCAATGCTTACAGGGATTGGGCTTCTGACGAAGTGAAGAATGAGGTGATTGTCCCATATATCTCAATGCATGGGAGCACGAAGAAAATGGTAGATTACTTCGCAGAGGCTTTGATTGAACGGGGCATAACAGTAAAGCAGTTCAATCTGTCAGAACCCGATATTGGGAAACTGGCGATGGCGTTGGTAGATGCAGCTACTGTTGTGATCGGGTCTCCAACCGTTCTGGTCGGACCGCATCCAAAAGTCGTTTATGCAGCTTGTCTCGCAAATGCGTTGAGACCAAAAGTGAGATTTGCATCTATCATCGGGTCTTACGGTTGGGGCGGCAGGATGGTGGAGCAACTTTCGGGACTGATGCCCAACTTAAAGGTGGAAATACTGGATCCGGTTGTGATTAAAGGAGTCCCCAAAGAGGAGGATTTTGAGGCATTGGACAGATTAGCAGATGAAATTGTGAACAAGCACAAGGAGCACAATATAATCAAAGCAAAGGCGTGAAAAATGGAAAATCTTAAAAAGACAGACGAACATTAAAAAATAAAAATGAGAGAAGAAAAAAAGAAGGACTTGTTAGAGAAGGGAGCTATTATCCAGAGAGATTATGAAACGTATAAAAAGCGATTAGGTAGATATATTAAAGAGATAGGTTTTGAAGAGTTCAAAAGGGAGATGATATGATATGAATCTTGCAGAAAAGGAGGAGGCACCTCTACCGGTAACAGAGATAGAGGGTAAGGAAGTACCCTGGGACCCCACGCAACTGAGGAAGATTCAGGAACACCCCTGCTTCAGCGAGAATGCCTGCCATCTCTTCGGCCGCATGCATCTTGCCGTAGCACCGAAGTGCAATATCCAGTGTAATTACTGCGTGCGGAAATTCGATTGCGTGAATGAATCACGACCGGGCGTGACGAGTAAGGTGCTTACACCGCAGGAAGCGTTAGAACGAGTACGGGAAGTGCTGGATAAGGTGCATTACATTAAGGTGGTCGCCGTGGCGGGACCAGGTGAGCCGCTGTACAACGAGGAGACTTTTGAAACGTTCAGGCTCGTAAAGGATGAGTTCCCGCATCTCATGCGGTGCTTGAGCACGAACGGATTGCTCCTGCCAGAACGAATAGATGACATTGATGAGTTGGGTATTGGTACCGTAACCGTGACGCTCAATGCCGTGGATCCGGAAATCGGCAAGGATATCTATTCGTTCGTCAATTACCAGGGTAAGAAATACACGGGAAGAGAAGCGGCGGAGATACTGCTCAAAAACCAGTTAGCAGGTATTCGGGAGGCGGTGAAGCGAAAAGTTCTGATTAAGGTGAATACGGTGCTCATTCCCACGGTGAATGATACGCACATTATTGAAGTAGCGAAAACAGTGGGCAAGATGGGCGTTTATCTCCAGAATGTTATACCACTCATTCCGCAATATAAGTTCGCGCATATTACGCCGCCAACGCCGAAGGAGAAACGAGAGATACAGGAAGCATGCGGTAAATACACGCGACAAATGACACACTGCCGGCACTGCCGTGCCGATGCTATCGGGAGACTTGGAAAAGATATTCAAGATCGGTTATAATTGAAGTATGGAAAAAATATACGGTATTATCGGCGACCCGGTAGCACACAGTCTTTCTCCAGTTATGCATAACGCCGCCTTTGAGAAACTCGGAATGGATGCCATTTATCTTGCGTTTCGAGTTTCTCCAGAAGAAGTCGGAGATGCAATAAGAGGAGCGAAAAGCCTCGGCATTTCAGGTCTTAATGTTACCATACCGTTGAAAGAAAAGGCGCTATTTTTCGTGGATGCGGAAGAAGTGGCGAAGAGAATAGGCGCAATAAACACCATTGATTTCAGCAGTGGCACGCCTGTTGGCTACAATACCGACGGGATAGGCTCGCTGAGGGTATTGAAAGAGACCACAGGCGAAATAAAAGACAAAAATGTGTTAATTCTCGGTGCGGGTGGCGCGGCAAAGGCTATTTCATTTTATCTTGATGTTGAAGGTGCAAGGGTGACAATAGCGAACAGGACAAAGGAAAGAGCCGCTCGGTTGGCTTCTAATCTCCATAATGCCGATTTTAGTGGTTTAGGACTCGAACTCGAAAAGCGTATCGAAGCTTCGGATATTTTGATTAATGCTACTTCTGTGGGTATGCACCCGAACGAAGATGCCACCTTAGTGAGTGCAGATATGATGCATCCAGACCTCGTTGTATTCGATATCGTGTATAATCCAATGGAGACGAAATTGCTGAAAGAAGCGAAGCGCGCAGGCGTAAAAAAGATAGTAGATGGCGTGAAGATGCTCGTGTATCAGGGCGCCGCTTCGTTCAAGATATGGACAAAAAAGGAGCCGCCGATAGAGACAATGGAGAAGGCGGTTAGAGCGGCTTTGAATCGTGATTAGTATATGTTTAGCTCTTTTTGTAACCACCAGATTACACAACACTTTTTCTTTTTCAAACTTTTAGAAAAAGTTTGATCAAAAATGCTTCGCGGAAAAAGAAAACCTGTGCTAAAAGAAAAAAAGACTTGTTTCTTTAATCAAGCTTTCTTTTTAAGAAAGGTTGTTAGTCAAGGTTTTTACCGAAGGTAAAAAAGTTGTTGGTAAAGCTTTTCTATAAGCCTTTACAGGGCTTGCGGGGTCGTGGGGCGGAGCCCCACATAAGAGAATGTTTCTTGCGAAATCTCGTGGTTTTTTTTTATATGAAATTGCTAAATCCTTAAAATTCACCACAGAGCACACGGAATTAGAGGTTTAGTTTATTAGCGGTTCAGCTCGTTAGCTAAAACGCCAAACCGCCAAACCGCTATCCTCTGCGCTCTCCGCGGTGATAAATCACTGGATTTTTAGATTGTGCCCACCCGAAGCAAGGCAAAAAGCAGCAATCAGCGCATCCAGTTGAATCCTCTCATTTGCACCTTCGGTAATTCTGTAATCCGCTTCACCTATTCGGTCCATCAATTCCACCTTCTCCCTCGCGGGTATATCCATGTTTATCACGAGCCGATGCATCTGCGCTAATATTTCGTCACCTGAAATCCCGTTATCCATCAAATCCTCTAATTTATCCAGCGCATCGAAGAATTTACCGTCCAACGCCCTTTTTATTAACTCCTGTATCTCCTCGGGTCTTGCAGTTGCCGTTGTCTCGTAGATGCGTTCCTGCTTTATTTCGCTACCGAGCACCGCAGCACTTTGCAATGCGTTTACTGCCCTTCGCATATCGCCCAGCGAAACGTAGTTTATTGCTTTTATGGCTTCTTCTGATAACTTCAAGCCCTCCTTAGCCGATATATATTTTATACGAGATGCGATAGCATCATAAGAAAGCGATTTGAACCTGTACACGGAACATCTGGATTGTATGGGACCTATTATTTTGGCTGAGTAGTTACAACTGAGGACAAATCTGCAAGTGCCGGAATACCGTTCCATCGTTCTTCTCAATGCGGATTGCGCTGCATCGGTCAACGCATCCGCCTCGTCAAGGAAAATGATTTTGAATGACGCATTGCCAATGGGCATGGTTCTCGCGAAGTTCTTTATCTTGTTGCGGACCACGTCTATGCCCCTTTCGTCGCTTGCGTTCAACTCGGTGAAGTTCTCCGACCAAGTATCGCCATACAGTTCGCGTGCCATAGCAACAGCAGCGGCGGTTTTCCCCACTCCCGCAGGTCCGGAAAAGATAAGATGCGGTAGGTTCCTTTTCCTGACATAAGACTGAAGGTTATTTATTATGGCGTTTTGACCTGCCACCTCTTCCAGCTTCCTTGGTCTGTATTTCTCAGTCCATATCTCTTCTCGCTGCATTGTTACACTTTTATGATTTATTTTTTATCTATTGAAGATAATAAGTCTTAAGTAGAAGATGTTTAATGAAACAATTGCTTTCTTGAGCAGAGTAGATACATACATATACTTCTTAGCTGCTTTATTCGGTATTATAGGCGTAATAGTCAGTTTTTTCCTTAGGATATTACCACATATAAAATTCAAAAAGGATTTTTTTGACCTGTTTATCTACCGTAAAGCGAAAAAGCTGCAACAAAACGATTTTGCTATTCAACAGCCTTTAAATGCAAACGCAGAAGTATATAAGAGGAGAGGAAGTGATGAGGAGATAGAGAAGTTGCTTAAAAACCATGAAAACGTTTTGGTTACAGGAATGCCAAAATCCGGGAAGACAAGAAGTGTGTACGAGGCAATAAAAGTAGTTTTTCCTGATTTTTTCGTGATTAAAGTTCCTCCTAAAAAGGTTGAACAAATTCGGTTCCCATCCATGAAGAGGAATTATCTGGTATTTTTTGATGATTTAAACAAATTTAGCGAAGTAAATTTTGATTTTAATTTGTTTTTGAAGAGGGTTAAAGAGAAAACAAAGAAATTGGTTGTTGTTTCAACTTGCAGAAGTGGAGATGAGTTCGAATCTGTTAAAGAAAAATCTATGGAGACCGTGAGGACTTTTACAAAAGTCGTGGATCTGGATAAATACGAACTAAGTGAAATTGAGGGTAGAGAATTAGCAAAGGAAGCAGGAGCAAAATGGAAGTCTGAGCATTTTCTCGGAACGCCGGGCTCGGTGATTCTTGACATTGAAGACATGAAAAACAGATACAGGAACTCAACAGATGATGAAAAGACAATTTTAAGGGCTTGTAAGCTTTTAAAGCGGGCTAACATTTTCATATATGAAAAAGAGTTAATAGGAGAACTTTGCGCTTCTATTTTTGAAACCAAAATAAACGAATCTTCATGGATTGAGTCAATAAACCATCTTAAAGAAAATAGTCTCGTTACAAAATCTTCCATTCCTGAAATTGATGTTTACGATGCCACTTTAGAGTCAGTTGTAGATGATTATGACCCAGTATATCATCTTGAAGCTCTATTACCCCTTTTAATTGGGTTGGAGGATGCGGAAAATCTCTTTTATCTTGGAAATGCATTTCTCATAAATAAAAGCTACAAGAATGGAGAAAAAAGCTATAAAGAGTGTTTAAGGATTAAGCCTGAGTCTGCAGAAGCACATTATAATCTTGGGCTTTTGTTAAAAGATTTGGGGAGATACGATGAATCAGAGCGGGAATGGAGAGAAGCGATAAGGATTAAGCCTGAGTCTGCAGAAGCACATTATAATCTTGGGCTTTTGTTATACAATTTAAAGAGATACGATGAATCAGAGCGGGAATGGAGAGAAGCGATAAGGATTAAGCCTGAGTCTGCAGAAGTACATTATAACCTTGGGCTTTTGTTAAAAAATTTGGGGAGATACGATGAATCAAAGCGTGAATACCGCGAAGCAATAAGGATTAAGCCGGACTATGCAGAAGCACATAATAACCTTGGGCTTTTGTTACAAGATTTGGGGAGATACGATGAATCAGAGCGGGAATACCGCGAAGCGATAAGGATTAAGCCGGACTATGCAGAAGTACATTATAACCTTGGGCTTTTGTTAAAAGATTTGGGGAGATACGATGAATCAGAGCGGGAATGGAGAGAAGCGATAAGGATTAAGCCCGATCTCGCAGAAGCACATAATAACCTTGGGCTTTTGTTACAAGATTTGGAGAGATACGATGAATCGGAGCGGAAATACCGCGAAGCGATAAGGATTAAGCCCGATCTCGCAGAAGCACATGCAAATCTCGGTATCCTGTTCTCAAAAACAGGAAAGAAGGAAGAAGCAAAGAAAGAATTGAAAACGGCAAAGGACTTGTTTGAAAAAGAAGGAAGAGAGGAAGAATTCTTAATTCATAATTTATGATTTACCACAGCCTTCTTACTCTTCTCACTTAACCCGATATCCGGTAATGACCTAACACGTAGTTGATATATAGGTAGATTACCTACCTATATTTATGGCAAATAACAAATTAGAGGCAGATTCTAAAAAAGAGTTTTGCTCCAATCCAAACTGCAGTGATCGCGGCAAACGGAGTGTGGGCAACATAGTTAGATATGGACACGACAAAAATGGCAGGCAGCGATTTAAATGCAAGACATGCGGCGGTGTCTTTGTAGAAACCAAAAACACCGTATTCTACAATCGCAAGTTATCAAAGGATCAGATAATCCTTATCTGCAAATTGCTGGTCGAGAAAAATGGAATAAGAGCCATTGAACGCATAATGGAGATCCATCGTGATACGATATCAGATGTCGTAGAAGACCTGGCGAGACATGCAAGGGAAGTGACGGACTTTTTGATACGGAACGTTGGACTAACCAAAGTCCAGGTAGATGAGATGTGGTCATTCGTAAAAAAAAACAAAAGAACGTTGACGGAGGAGATGGTGACGATGATAGACAGGGCGATTGCTGGATATACATAGCGAAGAAAGCAGATACAAAGCTTCATTTAGCGCATAGTACAGGTAAAAGAGTGCAAGACACGGCAGATGAACTAATGAAAACGGTGAGGAAACGGGGCAAGAAACCAACGGAGGATGAGAAGGCTACTTTCGCCAGTGATGGTAACGTTCAGTACACCAGTGCCATCCTGAAGAACTTTGATGTGGAAGCGATCAATTACGGACAACTCGTCAAAGAAAGGGAGGGGGGCAGAGTGGTTGGTAAGACAAGAACAATCATTTTCGGTGAGGTAGATGATGTGGACATAGATACGGTTTACATAGAGAGGTACAACCTAACGTTGAGGCACGGCATTTCGAGGCTGGTCAGGAAAAGCTTATGCTTCTCTAAGTGTAAGGAAATGTTGGACAACCATCTGGACATGTATCAATGCTATAACAATCTGATCAGGGTTAATTCAGCATTAACGATCAAAACGAAGAAAGGTGAGAAAAACATCGTGAGAACACCGTGCATAGCGGAAGGTATCACGAATCACGTTTGGACATGGGAGGAATTGTTGACGTTCAAGATATCACCAACTATTAATTAGGACAGTGCCCGATATCCATGTCTTCTTCTTTTATCCCTATCTCTTATTTTATTGTATAAAAATATTTACACAAAAAGATACGATGGATATAAATCTGGCTTTTGGATGGTTGTTGGTGAAGGCATTTATCATCCTTTTTGTTGTAATGGACCCGCCGGGCAATATTCCGGTATTCATAGCGCTAACGAAAGGTATGAGGAAAGAGGAGCGAAGAACGGAACTTAATCATGCGGTTATCGTTGCTACAGTTCTCCTTCTCCTCTTCGCATTCCTCGGCAAAATTGTTCTGAACGTGTTAGGCATAAGTATAGATAGCTTTATGATCGCAGGGGGTATTCTCCTTTTGCTCATCTCCTTTGATCTTTTACGAGGCGAGCACAAATACGGAGTGACTGAAGAATCCGGAGCAGGAGTGGGAGCAGTTCCGATGGGGACTCCAATGCTCGCCGGTCCCGGTGCTATAACTGCAGTCATGGTGATAATACAATCGTCTGGAGCTTTTGTGGTCCTTTTTTCCATTTTCTCCGCTATAATCGCAGCACGGCTTGTATTAGGGCAATCAGACCGATTATACAGTATGATGGGTAAGGTGGGAACGGAAGTCTTAAGCCGTGTAATAGGAATTATCGTTGCAGCAATTGCAATACAGTTCATCGGAACCGGGATAATCGGGATGTTTTAGCTCAGTCTTTCAGTAATTCTGTATATCTATCCTCGTGATGCGCTTCTGCTTGGGCAATTGCTCTTAATCTCATGGCAATTCCCATATAACGTTTCGAGCGTATCAGAAGTTTGCCGGAAGGAAATTTGGGTGAGCGATAGCGAAGCCAGATACGCTCTGTTATATGATTCAAGCTTTAGCGAGCGTGAGGTGCCGAAGGCGACGGAACGTTTCCAAGGACGCCTATTTTTCTCGCCTAAGGATATAAGCCAATCCAATTGAAATAACGAAATAGTATGCTATTGCCATAATGAGACCAAAAATAGGTTGATTAACAGGATTCGCAACAATATTTACTCCAATACTTGTACCAATGACTGCCGCAAAAAATACTGATAGGAACTAACTTAGCAAAGTCATATAATAACTCGATGTCTTTGTTTTTGTGTGTAAGAGAACCCAATAAAATATCGAAAGGACAAGGAATAAAATCATAATATTCTTCATTTCTGGCGAGAAATTCTGAGCAGAGCTAAAAGCAAATAATATCGATCCAACAATTAACAGTATCTCAATTAGTTTAGATTTTTCCTGCTTATTTAGATAGTTTCCAGTTTCGACAATATATAAAAATTTGATTTAGTATTTATAATATTGAAGAAGTCCGAGGAAATGTCATATAACATCCCGTATCTGAACTCACTTCGCATATTATTCCAATTTGGCAGTATATCCTAACTCGGTTCGCATATACATCCCTACAATCAAACTTCCCATCTTCAATTATTTTCCCCTCCTTTTATCTGTAAGCTATCCAACGGACTTTTTATCTTCCTTATATCCTTATTATATAATAAGGTAACTAATAAAAGATAGCCTCGGTAGCTTAGCTTGGTTTGAGCGGCTGATTTGTAATCAGCAGGTCGAGGGTTCAAATCCCTCCCGGGGCTTAAAATCAATTGTTTGAAGCCGTTCCTAATGGTGAAGAAATGAGGGAGGGATTACTCCTCTCTTCGCCGTTTCTCTCCCTTCAAAAACTCGAGATATTTCTCGCCGATTTTTGGCTGCTCTTCATGTAATTTCAAGAAGTCTATCACGAAGTTTACGCTTCCATTTGCGCTCTCTTCCAGTTCCAATACCTGCCTTACACAAGTTTCTATCGCTTGACTCCTATTCAGTGTATTGAGTCTTACTATTCCAATGGCCAGTTGCAGTTCTTAGATTCGTGGAATCAAGACTATCCCGAACTCATAGAACAGTTGGTTCATTTCCCGCTTGCTGCACATGATGATGGACCCGATGCTCTTGCTGGTGCTGTATCGTTACTGCTCGCTGCATCCAAAGCGCGACGGCCAGTGCTTATACCGCGTGCTCGGTGATATTCTCCCACCTGCATGACGTGCGGAGATGCGTGGGCGAGGGTATCTTATCTATAATAATACACCCGATTTACCGATCACTGGAACTACATTATACTCTTCCCCAGCCTTTACAACATTTATATCGAATCTAAATGTCACCGTCTGATTTTCTGTGATTGTAAAAGGCTTGACAACCTTTAGCATCCCACTCGGCACGGTAACATTTACCATACTCTCATTTGCAATACCCTTTGCGGATTCAACGATCAATCGAACCTGCGTATATTTCCCGGTCTCAACCGATTCGTTAACGATAGTTGTCACGTTTCCCTCCTGCAGTGTTGTTAGATCAAATGAGTGATTCGACGGCTCGAGTGTTATCCACGTTTCATTTGTCCCACTGTCCGCTTCACCAGTCTTGTGTAGCATCACCTCGGAAACGGTGACATTTAAGATGTCGAAATCATCTATCGCGCTCGGTTGGTCGGTAACTTGTAATACGAACGTCCCTGCCATCTCTTTAGGCGCAGTAATGGTAGGAGGAGGTGTAAGGGTAGGTGCTGGTCCCTCTTTCTCAATGCAGCCTGCAAATATCACTACCACTATGATTGCTACTACAGCTATCAAGCATAGTACGGTTTTCTTTTCCATATTTTTACCCCATGTTTCTTCTTAAGTCACTATATCCCGTACTTGATTAAGTACGAAGCCTGCTGAAATTACTATGCATAAAAAGATATAAAAACCTTTCTATTTTAGTGCAAAGCC
>QEXZ01000229.1 GCA_003160755.1 Methanomicrobiales archaeon | reverse complement strand
CTGCTGGATGAAGGGCGTTATGGCTATTGGGCAATCTATTTGGCAGTAGATTATGATAATAGGACGGTTTACGACCCTTATAAAGCGGAGTACAGGATAGGGAAATTCAGGGAGCCAAAAGGAAATACTGCCGAATCAAAAACCCCAAATCTCGATTAAATCAAATCCAGAGGAAGAAGTTTCTTTGTATGATGAAACTCGCAGGCTCGCTATCGGAAAAAGACAAGGAAAAAGCGTTGTATGAAATAATCGGCGTGCCGTATGACGGTAACGCCATCAATAAAGGGTCGAGAGGAGGACCAAAAGCGATAAGGGATGCATCTCAGCGACTTGAGACTTTTCTGTGGCACAAAAAACTTGAACTGTCCGATTTACTGTATTACGACTATGGCGATATAAAGTTAAAGTTAGAGTCAGAGCACAATCCTCTCTTTAAAGCACAGAACATTGCGGAATTTGTGCTTGAGCATACAAGAATTAGGCGGGTTTTTTTAGGCGGTGACCATTCTATCACATATCCTCTCGTTAAATACCTGTTCGAGCATGGTGAAGTCGCCAGCGTGATTTTCATAGATGCACACGCGGATTTCCGTGATTCGTATCTGGGGAATAAATATTCCAATGCCTGCGTGATGCGAAGGATAGCGGAACTGGTAGGATTCGAGCATGTAACTGAAATAGGTGTCAGGTCTTCTTCTGCGGATGAGTACGCATCGCTGAACAAAATAGCGATTTACGATGCTGATGTGATGCTGAGCGAAAAAGGTGTGCAGGGGGTATTGGAAGAAATAGGCAAAAGAGAAGAAAAAACATATCTCTCTATTGATATTGACGTGCTCGACCCGGGCATAGCACCGGGAGTAGAGCATCCCGAGCCTTGTGGACTCTCGCTCGAAACTTTGATTTCCCTGGTGCAGGGAATAATAAAGGGACGAGATGTAGTTGCAAGTGACGTGGTGGAGGTAAATCCGAGATTGGACATTGCTAACGGGATTACAAGTCTTAACGCAGCAAGAGTCGTGTTTGAGATATTGGCATGCTACTGGAAGCGGGATAATCGTGATGATTAATTAGCGGGAAATTAGAAAAGCAATAAATGTGCTTGCATCAAATATATATATTAATATTAAGGAGTCGTGTGGTAGCGGACTATCCCTTCGGGCTTCGGACCCGATGACCTGGGTTCAAATCCCAGCGACTCCGTTACAAACTTTTTTTATTAATTTATCGTTCCTCACGTCCCGCGTATGCCCATCCAGTAATTACTCAATATCTTGTGGAGATGTCCAGCTTCTCTATAAGCGATTTACCCCGTTTTGAAAGTCGGTAGCAAGTTCCTTCGTCACGCTCTATCCTATCTACCAGTCCAATTTCGAGAAGTGACTCGGACTTTGCGCTTATTTTTTCCTCCCTTTATTTTTGTACTTTCCCCTATTTGCTTAGCTACCACGTTTCAGGAGGAGGATACTTGCATCTTCACACAACAGGCAGCGTAAAACAAACCGTGCACCCCTTACCCTTCTCGGATTCTATCCAGATGCGACTTCTATGCACCCCGATTATTCGTTTCACGATAGCGAGACCGGCACCAGTTCCCTTGCTGCTCTTGTCCACCTTATAGAAAAGCTCGAACACCTTCTCGTGCTGGCTTTTGTCTATTCCTATTCCGTTATCCCGCACAAAGAACATGGTTTCTTCGCCATCTATACGATATCCAATATCAATTTTTTGGCTTGTTTGTTCACCCATGTAATTTATGCTGTTTGTTATAAGGTTCACAAGCACCTCCCCTATCCTCATCCGGTCCACATGAACAGTAGGGAAGTCCTCAACCACGGAGATTTCCACTCTGCTCGATTTTATTTGATGTGCTGTTTGCACCAAAGCTTCTTGAGCAATTTTCCCGAACGGCACATCCTCTGGCGGATTCGCCATACGACCAATACGAGAGAGTTGCAGCGTGTCGCTCAACAGGTGTTCCATTTTTGCTGTTCCATTTTCTATGTACTTCAAGTCGCTTTCCACCTTTTCTCTTTCATTCCGCCCAAAATCATCTCTGAGCATTTTAGCAAAGCCCTGCACGGTAATAAGTGGCGACCTCAGGTCGTGAGAGACCGTGTAGGTGAACCGCTCAAGCTCGGTATTTTTTTGCTTCAAGCTCTTTCAGGAGTCGTTTTCGTTCATCTTCCATCT
>QEXZ01000228.1 GCA_003160755.1 Methanomicrobiales archaeon | reverse complement strand
GTTTTGTATTTCCCACGCCTGACGGGATGGTCAGCATACCGACTCGCTCTGCACCGTAATGGAGTCCCAGACCGCCGGTGAACATGCCATAACTGATTATATTCTGGAACACGTCCGCCTTATTTGCTCCGGTCATAACGATGCAGCGAGCAACGAGGTCAGCCCAGGTCTCGATGTCCTTTATTGTATGGAATATAACAGTGGCCTTGCCCGTGGTACCTGAGGAGGAATGCATACGCACGATTTCTTCCTTCGGCACGGTAACAAGCCCGAAATCGTAATTAGCACGCAGGTCATCCTTTGTCGTGAACGGAATCACCGATACGTCCTCAGGCGAGCTGAACTGCGATTCGTCTACGCCTTTCAGTCGGTTTCGGTAGAAGACGGTTTTTCTGCATCTTGCAACTGTGTCCTTCAGCCGCTTGACCTGTAAATCCTCTAATTCGTTACGAGGTAGTGTCTCAATGTGCTTGTTCCAGAAAGGCATGGTCATGGTATGTTACAATATAGGATATGGGCTAATTATAAATAAGAATATCCTCGCCTGTTTCCCTGAATAAATAAATCCTCCCCTTTCTACCTCCTCACTTAATTTCTTCTCTGACCCCCTAGTCTTTTCAAATGAGAGCACACCTCCGGGTTTTAAAATACGATGTGTCTCAGCTATAACATTTTCCAGTCCGCCGGCGATGTAACGAAGCCCAAAAAGAAAGGCAAGGTCAATACTTCGGTCTGGTAGCCCGGTATCAGATGCATTTGCAAGAATGGGCCCGACATTTTTTATTCCTTCTCTCACGATTTTCTCTTTAACTCTTTCTATTGCAAGCGGATGTACATCTACGGCATAAACAAAGCCTCCTTCTCCCACTATTTTTGCCGCAGGTATTGTAAAAAATCCTGGACCGCAGCCAACCTCCATCACTTTTTGTCCCGGCTTCAGTCCGGCTGCTTTCAGAAGCCTCTGCGGATTTCTAAATATCGGGAGAAGTGGATTGTCATGCATCAAGGATATTATCTTGAAAGAAAAATTTGACATATGACGGTCTGAGCGACTATATCTTTTTTTAATTCTATTGCTCATTTCCTTACCTCCTTTATTTTTCATTTTACCTCCTTCTCTTTTATCTCCTCTTTTCCTATGACTACATTTCCCACGTACTTAAGCCCCCTATCAACGAAAAGACCGGTAAATCCCATGAGCAGCATTATCGCATACATCATCTCCGTGTTATGGAAATAATAACACTCCGATAGTAGGTTTCCGAGTCCCACCGTGGTTATTCCAAATATCATCTCACCACCAATCCGGAAAGAAAAGCACAACAAAAATCCTATTCTGACCGCAGTTAGCCTGGCACCGTAACTCGAAATTAGCGCAGCCACCAGCATGGGTATCAAAACTGAGTGCAAGAGAACAGTAAGTGGTGAAACCTCGAACAATGAGAATAAAATGGGTGCTATTCTTGTAGTTGCAAATCCAGATGCGAATAACAGAAACCAGAAGAAAGGATTTAATGCCCATTCTGCCTTTTTGAATCTGCGCATGAGCATTCCCAGTGGCAGACCCACCAGTGATATTATCAACAGCCCCAGCAGGGAGAATGCGAGCGTGCTTCCAAGGTGATAAGCCAACGACGGTGAAAAAGCGTTTACAGCAACAGCAGAGAATGGTGGAAGAATGTATGGGTTATGGATTACTCTTGCCAATATCTCCCAGAATAAAAACAAGAGGACAAAGGGAATGCTGTGGTAAAACAACCGAACAGTTCTGGTTTCTTGCTTATTTTCATCTCCAACCATGAAGTTGAGCAATGCTTCCCATACCTCGATGTCAACTTTGTCTTTCATCGTTTAATTTCACCTCCTCCTCCTTCTTCCTCATCCATTGCCAGCACATCTATTACATAAATATCGCTGTTTACAACACCTATCAGATGATAATCAACAGCTATCTTTGAGCCATCTGGACTCCATGCTAAACTTATTCCTACTGAATAGGGATTATAAGGGACTCTCAGCAATAACTCTTTATTACTTCCATCTGCATCCATTATCCAGATTTCCTTAGCTTTTGGGTCCTTTGTCAACCAGGAGACATAAGCTATCCTTCTACCATCTGGGCTCCAATCGAAATCAGTGACCAGTGCTCCAGACGTTAACTGCTTTTTATCGCTACCATCGGGGTTCATTGTCC
>QEXZ01000227.1 GCA_003160755.1 Methanomicrobiales archaeon | reverse complement strand
CCATGTTAATTTGGGTTTTTCATTAAAGGGTTTATCAAAGGAAGAGATTGAGCTTTTTGAGGGTGGCGGGAAAACAATGAAGCATATCAAGCTTTATTTTTTGAAGGAGATAGATGAAAAGGAGATTGTAAAATTGTTGAGGATGGTGGAGAAGAAATAAGTGCTTATGCGAAATTCGCATATAGAAGGACGTAAAAATGTCTATATTCATAAAATACTTCCAGCCTTCCTGGTTCCAGATAAAAAACAGCGACATAATCCTATACATAGACCCAGCCTACTTGAAAAAACACTGTACAAAATATGGCGGCGTTCGGAACTCTGCGTCGCTTCGCTCGCCCAAATTGCCTTTGGCAACTTCTTTCATCCGCAAGAAGTTATATGAAATTGTCCGCTTTAGGAAGGTATCCAGCAATGGAAAACGATAAAAGGCTGTCTGCCCATCATAATTTGGGGACTAAGAAATGAAAGTAATAGATCTAACAGATGTGCACAAACAATTATATTTCGTATGCCTCGAAGATTGGTGTGAAGAGATGAAAGAGGCAGGGAACCATAAAGAGTTCTGGTACAACGAAATAAAAGATAAAGGTCTCAGGGTGAAGCTCGCAATAGACGAAAATGAACAGGTTGGAGGAATGATCGAATATATTTCGCACAATCAACACAAATGACAAAGAAGTAATGCGTCGATATGGGGAAAAAGATTCTTTATACATAGACGTCAAAAAAGTAACAAAAGGGCCGCCACTTTCCTATGAGAAAATAAAGAGACTGATAGCAAAAAGGGTTAAAAAAGTATAGCAACAAAATGTAAGCGATTATATAAACTATTAAAGTCGATAAGAACACAGGACGGTGTACGCCATTGCAAAAATATCAATACCAAGTTATTTATATACCCTTATCTATCTAAGAGTCAGGAGGTAAAAAATGAGTGAGAAATTACAATTAAAGGGGGGTATAAGCGAACCAAGTTCGGATATACCGAAGTTATGTGCAATGCCGTTACTAAAGGCATCCATTACCCTTATTGTACAAAAATATTCTTAATTGGAGGTTTATAAATGTCACAAACAAATTCAATTACTGACAAGATAGCAAAAGTGTTTACAGATTACTGTGATAGTAAAAACTACCAAGTCAAGCCATCTGAAGAACAAAACAACCTAAGACTTGATATATCAAACTTACATGAAAAAGCAATAGTAAAAATATACAGTACAGGTACGGTGCAAATTCAAGGTAGGCAAAACTCATTGAAGACTGAGATGGAAAATCTGAAAGCACAGTATGAGGAAAATCCCAAATCTTTCCTTGGATATGAGAAACGGGATATAAAAGCATCTGCAACAAGGTATGACATTATGCTACCTAAACTCCGAACAAAAATAAAGGAATCTTTAAATACGCTTGAAGAAACAGTGGAAATTACTGAAAATGCAACCCCTGCTATCGAATATAGAGCTAAAATAAATCGGAATAAATCTTCTATAACTCTAACCCAATACAACAATGGCACTTTATTACTTCAAGGTAAAACAGATAAGCTCTTTGATGATAGTTGCGACCTGATAGAAAAAATTGCCAATCCATCAGATGAGGAAGTGATAGCCAGATTCATATCAGATGATGAAGAGAATTTAAAATTTTTTACCGAGAGATACACTCCTAAACTTATAGTTACTGCTGAAGACAATGTAAAGGAAAAAATAGGGGATGTCTTTAACTATCTTGAACCTCACGACCAAAAATGGTTTGTAGCTTCAGAATGCCTTTGCTTAACTAAAATTCCACTTCCTGAGTTTTCTCCTTTGGTAATGCCAGCTTCTAAAGCTTTTGAGGGTTTTGCGAAAAAACTTCTTGTTGATATAGGGGTATTTGAACCAAATCACTTTAAAACTAAAAATGCTTCCTTTTCACCTCTTAGTGATGTAAAAAATCCAAAAAGAAAAACCGTATGTCAAAAGGAAAAATATGTAGACACATATCTCAAAAGGATTAGTCTAGATCTTGATATGTTTAGAAATTTTATGATGCATAGCGATGACAGTAATGTTACTAAAGTTGAAACGTATCCTCTCCAAATTGATTGGTAATGAAGTGAAGATATACTACCTCACAGTTACCCTCAGGTTGAACATACTATTCGGCCATACACGGATGATCAATATTCTACTGCACTACGCGATATT
>QEXZ01000226.1 GCA_003160755.1 Methanomicrobiales archaeon | reverse complement strand
GCTGCAAATAATCGAGGAATAATGCCAGTGCTGCTATTTCCGAGTGCGGTTGATTTGATACTGCAACGTTCCAGTCCGCCGCATCGAAAACATCGTAGGGAACCTTCTCAGCACCTACTACAACCATTATACGAGCTTTTTTCTTTTTCGCTTCTTCCCTTATTTCATCTATCGCATCAGGGAGGTTCTCACCGTACATCGTGAGATGACATACTTTTCCTCCTTCACGCTTCCATCTCTTTACTTCGTCTCTCCATTTCACACCTGTTTGCACAAAGAAGTCACCACCCCATCTCGTTGTTACTTCTTCTATACTCCTCCCTATGCCTCTATCATCCGAAGCGAGCAGCATGCCTTTTGCGCCCAATGCGCGTCCAACTAATCCGACATGCGTGGTTATTCGTTTGTCCCTTTCCGGGCGGTGCCCTAATCTCAGCACTACGATTTCCATTACACTTTTTCTTTTTAGAAAAAAGAAAACCTGTGCTAAAAGAAAAAACTAAGGAAAAATTTAGGGTAAAGCTTAAATATGCCTAATATTGGATATAAAAGGTAGAAAAAAAAGGATCGGAAATTAATTACGGGGTTGTTACTAAAAGGGAAAGTGATAAAGATATGAAAAAGAAAACCATTGTAGGTTCAATAGCCATAGCAGCAATCGTAGCGGTGGCTATATTTACGGGATGCATTGAAGAGGATGTCCAAACATCTACAAAGCTGCCTAAAATACCTGGACTAACTGAGTTTTTCAATCCTAATCCTAACGTTACTGAACAAACGCTTCCTTACGTTAAAGCTTCTGGGTTGCGAGTGTGTCTTGTTAACTACAAGAATGCCACTGACCCCACATGGGACGAGTTAATTTCTTTCCTGGAAAGCGATGACACTGATGAGCAACCTTATATTGAAGATTTGTTTGTTTGTGCGGACTTTGCCGAGATGCTTCATAATAATGCCGAGGAATCAGGCATTAAAGCATTGTACGTTGGAGTAGATTTTGTCGTGGGCGAAGGTCACGCACTCAATGCGTTCAACACAACGGATAAGGGGCTTGTGTATGTGGATTGCACCAGGGGTTTTTCTACGCCAATAACTGCAGAACTTACCGATAGCGAGAAAAGAGAAGAACGTGAGCATGATAAGATTGCATACGTGGTTGAAGGTAAAGAATATGGCTCGATAAGCATAGACAAGACAACATCTTCAGAATATTGGTTCTATGAAGACTATACAAAGAAGTGGGAAGACCTTGAGAAGCATATAGATGCATACAATAGGGATGTTGAGGAATATAACAAAGCTGTTAAAGCATACAAGAGAGATGGAGAGGCGTATGAGAGGGCGGTGGGTGGTAGAACGTATATAAGCGACCCTGAAGAATATGAAAGACTGAACAAGATGTATAATGAACTAAAAGCGAGAGAGAACGAATTGGACACCAGGGGAAACGAATTGGATGCGAGGCGTGAGAGGTTAGATGAACGACAAGAGGATTTTGGAAACTATCGCTGGGAGTCATTGGGTGTTGTTACGAATGTTGAAGTTTATTGGTGACAAGGAAGGTAATAACGTAAAAATCATTAATAAAACAAGTTAGGGGTCCATTTAGTCCCATAATATGAAAATAAGATATCTACAACACAGTTCATCAATTCCTCTGGAGTTTGGATATTCTCCGCAAAATCTTTATATCCAAAAACGGATTTAAAGCCAAACAATTTATTTATACTAGACTTAAGCTTATTTATTTCCTTCTAAATCCTTTTTTATCGCCTTTAGCTTGAACCCAGGATTGTCTCTTCCCGCAAATCTTACAATATCTCCGCCAAGTTTTTACATTTGATGTGGGGCCATAATCTATATATGTTTTCCTTGACCATTTATGTATCCCAAATTTACAAAGAAATTTCCTGACTTTTACCATTTTCGGTGCCTGCCTTCTTCTTTTTTCTTTCCAAACTCCTTTTTTCTCTCCTGATAAGGGTCATAAGTCCCCTCTAATTTCCTCTCTAAATTCTTTTTCATTTACTGTATAAACTATAAATATGAGTATCCTAAAAGTAAAAGAAATAAGGAGGTGAAACAGGCAATGTTGAGACATTTTACATTGGAATATCGGATAGACGACGATTGGTACATTGGACGACTGAAAGAAGTTCCTGGTGTATTTAGCCAAGGCGAATCCTTGGAGGAGTTAGAAGAAAATATCCGTGACGCATACCGCTTAATAAAATGAAA
>QEXZ01000225.1 GCA_003160755.1 Methanomicrobiales archaeon | reverse complement strand
CTAGTGGCTAATAAAATGGTGACGATAAAAAAAATGACCGGAAAAGAGCAAGAAGAAATAGAGAAAGAATATAAGGAATACACGGTTTTAAGCCTCGCCGAGTATGAAGAAGGATTGAGGAACGGGAAATTGTTAGGGCTGAAATGTGCGTCTTGTGGCGGGATAACCTGCCATCCAATACCTGTTTGCCAGTGGTGTGGAGGCAGAAGCCTTGCGAGAGCGGAATTATGTGGTGCAGGGGAGTTGACGACATTTACGGTAATCCGCGTGCCATCGGAAGGCTTTGAAGAGGAAGCGCCTTATATCCCCTGCCTGGTGAAGACAAAGGAGGGACCTTGTGTTGTAGGGCGGCTTGATTACGATACAGAAAGTGCAACGCAAGAACTAATCGGTAAGCCGGTGAAAATGAGCGGTACGCACACCTGTAAAGGCGATAAGTTCTCTGACAGGGCTCATACGTGTCCGGTATTTAAAATTCAAGAATAAAGCATCTATTTTTATGAAAACAGGAAAATAAATTGTTGACACAGATTAACGCAGATTAACACAAACAAGATGAAAAGAGCAATGCCGTTAAAAATAGCCTACCTAACCCAACAAAAAAGAAAAAAATCCGTGTAAATCTGTGTCTTAAATGGAAGGAAGTTATGCTATAATTATATACAAGGACAAAAAGAAAAGCCATGAAAGTAAAGAAAGTTTGTGTTGTGGGAATAGGTGTAATGGGAACGGGAATCGTGCAGATATGCGCTCAGGCGGATTACGCTACATCGGTTGTCGGCAGGAGCAAAGAATCGCTGGAAAGAGGACTGGGGAAAATAAAAAACGACCTTACGAGACTCGCAAAGAGAGGACAGATGGAACAAGAGGAAGTGGACAGGATTGTAGATGCGATAACGGCAAATGCGACAACAAGCTTAGAAGAAGGGGCAGAAGGAGCGGATTTTGTGATTGAAGCGGTATATGAGGATTTAGAGCTGAAGCAGGGAATATTTAGAGAATTGGACAAGATATGTCCTGAGCATGCCATTCTGGGCAGTAATACCTCCACGTTTCCTATCACTGCTTTAGCTACCGTAACAAAAAGACCGGATAAAGTAATTGGCACTCATTTTATGAACCCGCCACCGGTCGTGAAGGGAATGGAGATAATAAAATCGTTATTAACCTCGGAAGACACGGTAAACATAACAAAGGAGTTCGTAAAGTCGCTGGGAAAGGATCCGATTGAAATCAAGGATTCCCCAGGGTTCGTGGTGAGTCGAATGATCTGTCTTGTGATGAACGAAGCGGTGAGGATGCATGAGGAGGACATCGCATCTGTTGCGGACATAGATAAAATAGCGAAATTGTGTTTTAACTGGCCTATTGGTCCGTTCCAGCTTTTAGATTTGATTGGAATAGACATTGTAGCTGCTGTTCTCAACACGATGTATAATGAAACCGGAAAAGAGCGGTTCAAACCAGCGCTTCTTATGATGCAAATGGTGAGAGCGGGCTGGACAGGCAGAAAAGCGGAAAAAGGGTTCTACGAGTATGAGTAGGTGGGGGTGCAGGTGCAAGACGAGGCAGAAGAAACTGCGGAGGGGACTTATAAGCTAACTATGAATCAGGCACAGGCGAAATCCCGTGTAAGGGCACTTCTCGACGTGATTGAAACCATGTACGAAATACGGATTACTAATTCAGAGGAGGTTATCGAGGCGATAACCGAAAAGACTCTCGATGAGCAGAGGATATTAACGATTTCTACCTCGTTAAACTCTTGGGTTGCGATGAATCCGATGGATACGGGAGAGGTCGAGATACCGATGGAGGTCGTGAATGAATAAAAATGTCGACGATAGCAGAGAAAATACTGGGTGAAAAGGCGGGAAAAGGAAAAGAAGGAAATGTAGAGACAGGTGAAATTGTAGAATGCGAGGTGGACTACGTAATGGTGAATGACATAACGGGTGTGCCCGCGTTTGAAGTGCTTGACGAACTTGGCGTTGAACTTGAGGAAGAGATGAAAAAGGAGAAGGTGGTGGTGATACAGGACCATTATGTTCCAAACAAGGACGTGGATTCCGCGGAACAGGCGAAAGCATTGCGGAACTATGCCCGAAGATACGGGATTGCGAATTATTATGAGATAGGAAAAGAAGGTAGTGGGATATGCCATCAGGTAATGATAGAAGAGGGATTTGCCGCACCGGGCAGACTGATAATAGGTGCGGATTCGCATACCTGCTCTTATGG
>QEXZ01000224.1 GCA_003160755.1 Methanomicrobiales archaeon | reverse complement strand
CACCAAGTTTTCGTGCCGTATCGCAGCGCAAGTTCGATGGACTTGTTTGCAGATTTTATGGGCTTGCTCTTTGCGCAACTTCTCATACTTATTTATTTTGGCGTTAAAAGGTTGTTAAGCTATAGAAGAGAGGGTGAGAGTAGGTGATTCCGATATATTGATAATTATTTTTAGAAGACAGAAAAATAAAAGTATATTTTAAGCTCTACCTTAATAATAGCAATGAAAAAGCCAATAGTGGTTCAAGGGATTAAAAAAAAAGAAGCAACATTTCTTGATCTGATGCTTGTCCTTTTATTCGCCTTTTTAGCCTACCTGTTTGTCCTTGTCCCGCCTTTTAATCAAACTCCTCCACTACGAATCATCTTTGCACTGCCAATCCTGCTTTTCCTGCCTGGATACGCGTTGATAGCGGCAATGTTCCCGAGAAGGGAAGAGCTGAGCGGTATTGAAAGGTTCACATTAAGCATTGGACTGAGTATAGCGATATTTGTTTTCGACGGTTTTGCTATCAGCGTTACCGCATGGCGTTTCCGACCCGAACCTATCATTCTTTCCCTCTCATTGATAACTTTAATCCTTACACTAATCACTTTTCTTGTAAGACTAAGAATCCCCAAGGATGAGCGATTTTATTTAGATTTCTCGGTGTTCTCGCGGTTCTTTGAGTCACTGCGTTCAGATGAGAAGCCGACTGATATTGAGAGAGCGCTTGTAATAGCGCTTGTAGGTTCGATTATCATAGCGAGCGGGATGCTGATTTATGCAAAGGTTACATTTGAGGAGGAAAGATTCACCGCTTTTTACATTCTCGGTGAAGGGGGAAAGGCAGAGAACTACCCGAAAGAAGTGTATCTGTTAGAAGATAGTTCCATGATTGTTGGTATCGAGAATTACGAGCATGCTCCAGCTAATTATACGCTGCAAGTGAAATTGGGTGGCTATCCAATCTACAAACAACAAATTCCAACACTTGCACACGGTGAAAAATGGAAAGATAACGTTCTTTTCACCCCAAAACATGTGTGTAAACATACGAAACTGGAATTTCTGTTGTATAAGGATAGCTCAACCAACCCTTATCGCTCGGTGCACCTCTGGATAGATTCGCTAATTAACTATGACAATCTCGCAACGGTAAGGAAATACGCGCTGTCAGACCTGCCAATAATTGACAATCAGGACATGGAGCTGGAATCGAACTGGACATTCGCAGAAAACGCCGGATATTTCAGGGGGCACTTCACTAAATTCTATCGCATGGAGGAGAATGCTACCGTCTGTGGATATGTAACTGATAATGCAACAGGAGGGGGGATTGCGAATGCACGTGTAAGCGTGAGCAATCATTACGGCTATGAGAAATACAATACAACCAACGAAAACGGGTCTTACATCATAAAAACAATTGCAGGCCATTTTTGGATGGACTCCCGCTCTAATAGATACAAAAGAAACGAGACTGATTTCGACATTGCTGGTGGACAGACACTGGTCGTTAACCTCACAAACGACCCGATACTGGTCTTCAACATAACTTTAGAGAAATTATCAATTATAAATGAAACAATAGAGACTTTACCAGAAGAATTGCCGGAATGGATATTCACGTTAAAAGGATATGTAATCGATGATACAACCGGGTTGCCGATTGTAGATGCAGGTGTAATTGTGAGTGCCGGCGAGGGTATTAAAATAGAAGTCAGAACCAATGAAAGCGGGTATTTCGAGTTGAAAACGATTCCTGGAGAGGCGATTATATCGGTTAATGCAGAAGGGTACTTTGAGAAAAGAACCAAACTTAACATATCGAGTGACTGCACGATTAATTTCAAGTTAAGCCCTGTGAGGTCTATGCCTCTGACATCCATGATTATTTTACCAATTGCAATGGCGGAAGCGAAAGTTGGTGAACACACCGAAGGGATTGCGTCTGCGTTGGAATTGCCACCCTGGATATCCGTCGTCAAAGGATATGTAACTGATAAAGTAACAGGCGCTCCGATTGCAAATGCAAGCATAAAGATTAGAAGCAATTACGGTTTTGAACAACATACTACAACAAATAAGAGAGGATATTTTGAGAAAAAGGTAATCCCCGGGCATTCATGGATAGAGGCAAAAGCAGATGGATACATGTCAAACCGCACAAAGTATGATATATCTGGAGAGTATGCGGTCGATTTGAAATTAACACCTGCGAGGTCCACCGTCAAAGGATATATCTATGATAACACCACTGGTGCTGTGGTTCCC
>QEXZ01000223.1 GCA_003160755.1 Methanomicrobiales archaeon | reverse complement strand
GACTGTTCTCGGTGGACAGATGTTTCAGAAGAGAGCAGCGAGAGGGTGAAATACGACTGCGTAATTACCATTCCGCATCCTGTGTGTTCTGCAGTGATGACGTAAGCATAGACGAAGGTAAGAGCATCACAACGGGACTGCTTTCGCAATTCGGGTTCGAGAAACTACGATTCCGTGAGGATGAGAAGCGGTCGAAATATTACATGCCTGACACGCAAATAGAAGTTTTTAGCTATCATCCCCAAATTGGCTGGGTAGAAGTAGCTACTTTTGGTGTTTATTCGCCCACTGCGCTGGCGCAATATGATATTCCGTATCCCGTAGTGAACCTTGGATTGGGTGTAGAGCGATTAGCGATGATACTGCACGATTCAAAAGACGTGCGGGCGTTAGCATATCCGCAATTCTATGCACCATGGGAACTAAGCGACCTGGAAATAGCGGGTATGATAAGCATGGAAGCGACGCCGAGAACGGCAGAAGGAGACGAAATCGCAAAGAATATCGTTCGGCTATGTGAAGAGAAAGGGAATGAGCCCTCGCCCTGTGAGTTCCTCGCATATCGTGGTTCTTTATTCGGAACAGATATAGAAGTATGGGTGACCGAGCCGGAGGAAAACACGCTTCTGTGCGGTCCCGCGTATTTGAACGAAGTGGTGGTGCACGAAGGGTCGCTATCTGCCATACCACGAGATAAGAAATGGGAATCGGTGTTTGAAGAGGGCGTGCCAACGGGGATAAGGTTTGTAGATGCTCTTGCCGCTTTTGCCGCACACCGGATAGAAGAAGCAGCAGAAAGAGGAGAAATAGATAAAGATAACGAGTGCGAAGTGAAGGCGAAGATAGTGCGAAGCGGGATGGACATAAACATAAAGATAGACGAGATGGCGATGCGTTACATCACATCAAAGAAGAAGAAAATAGACATGAGGGGTCCTGTTTTTATTACTGTGGTAGCAAAAGGCTAAATCACAACAAGGTTTAGATAAATTATAGACACAGATTAACGCAGATTAACACAAACCTTTCTTTCAAAAAGAAAGCTTTACCAAAGAAATTTGTTTTTCTTTTAGCACAGTTTTTCTTTTTTTGAAAAAGAAAAAGTGTTGCGTAAATCCATGTAAATCTGCGTCCTAAATAGGTAGAAGTTATACTTTATCTACAATAAAAAATGAACCTTTTTATAGAATCAAATTCTAAATAAATTATAATGAAGTCAAAACCTTTAATCTATGGCTTTATTTTGGTATTAGTCGCAGCAATCGTTTTTTCCAGTGGATGCATTCAGCAGCCAGCACCTTCTAAACCCGAAGCACCCACATTGAAAACCGAACCAGTAGATTTAACGGGTGTACAACCAGAAACAGAAATTAAGCTGAGTTTCATACACTACTATTCCTTGAATTCACTAAACGTCAGTTTAGAAGTTCCGCCGTATAACCTGCCGTTGAACGTAGATGAGATATCCAATTTCGACGATTTCTGTGCGAAAATCCCGCTGGATGAAGATGCCACACGTATGCTCGAAAAGAACGGTTTTGTAGTCATCCGCAACACGTTCAACCCGAAAGAGGAATACATCACGAAACCATATAAAACGTTAAAAGAGAACGAAATACCCGTCTTTATCACTTCTGACTCCTTACTGCATCTTTACCATATACAATTTGACGAAACGCTGAGACAAATAGAAGAACGAGAATTTTACGATGCAATATGGCAAATCAGCAAGGAACTGCTGAATGATTCGATAGAAGATTATAACAATTATAATTATAGTGGCGACTTAAAAGAAGCATCAAGAAGGAATGTCGCTTATTTCACCGTGGGACTGAGTTTGCTGCAGCCAAAAGAGGAACAACTGTGTACGGATGAATGGAAATGCAGAGACCCAGGTTTAGCGAGTGCGTACTTCGATCAGGAGGATTTGGAAAAATATAGTTTTGACGTGCCGGATTTTGTTCAATCTGACGTGGAGAAAGAACTGGCGTTGATAGATAAACATGCGGGTTTTTCGGATTCCCCTATCTTTAAATACAAAGAGGATTACTCTCAATACGTTCCTCGAGGACATTATACGCGTAGCGAGAAGCTGAAGAACTATTTTAAGGCGTTTATGTGGTACGGGAGGATGAGTTTTTTGTTGAAAGGCGGTCCCGACGGTTTAGTTTCTGCTGAAGACGCCAAAATACAAACTATTGGTGCCTGTCTTGTAGCTTCCGAATTTACAGAAAGTCAAGAACTGAAAGATAAATGGGGTAGAATCTA
>QEXZ01000222.1 GCA_003160755.1 Methanomicrobiales archaeon | reverse complement strand
TGTTTGCAAGCAGGTCACCTGTTCGCCCGAATTGCATCGGGCTTAGCATTGTCCGTATAAAACGCATCGTAAATAACGAGATTTTAACGTCGGGCCTGGATGTGTTCGATGGAACCCCGGTACTTGATATCAAGCCATATATAAAAGACCTGGATGCGAAATCCGATGCCAATTACGGTTGGCTCGAAAAAATGGATGACCATGAACATCTCCTTTTACATATTAAAGGTGTTCCCCATGATTATTGAGGTGATAGAGGAGAGTGCAACTTCGTATAGACGCCAAACGATATAGGCGGTTTTAAATGACTGAGCTAACGGAAAGCACATCGAGGCATAATTACTGGTGCTTTTTGTGGCACGCCGGTTTTCTTGCGTTGGCATCAAGTTTTATGAGGGTCATAAAAAGGGAGGGTCGGGAGAACCGGCAGCTCTGGAATTATCTTCTCGTGATAAGCACGCTGGGTGATGTCCTTGGCATCATGGCTTTTCTGGTGCTCTATGCTAAAGAGAACTTCCTTCCTATCATTCTTTTGTATATCACAGCGGGGTTAGCGTTGAGCATCCCGCTACTGGTTATCTTCTCAGCCTCTTATACACTGTTCATGTTCACCTTTTTCATAGGGGGGGTGCTCTCTGCTGTCTATATAGTATCTATGGACGGCATCCTGTTAGAGATATCCACCATGAAGAATTGAGCCATATATGCGGGTGCCGCTGGCGCGGGGAGCATAATCCCTGCTAGCTTCTCCATGTTCAGCGGATGGCTGATACATGCCCATGGATTTAATGCGTTTTTCATGCTCTTTATGGCTATTATCCTGTGCTCCTTGGTATTCATTAAAAAGTTGAACTGTAGAAAATAAAATAGGCGGAAGAAGAAGAGGGGGTGCATATACCACAGAAACACAAACTTGACGGACCTTTTGCTCAGGACTCTTCAGTCGCTATCACTCCCTCGCCAATGTTGCACTCACACCCCTTCGGTCGTCGGGGCGTATAACAAGCGGGTATACAGCTTCAGACCTTGCAAGTCTTCCGTCCAAATTCACCTTCGAGAAACGGTAATTGCGAGAACATATCGCAAAAATTAAAACCGGGGCATAAAAGTTCGAAGAGAACAGAAATATATACTCCTGTGAGTAACAAGAATATAGGTAAAATTACAAATCCGTTAGATTTAATATATGGGAATACATATAGGGGAAATGATGTGAATAATGATGGGTGATGAAAGACGGACAGAGGGAAGTATATACGACATAAAGTTCGCATATAACTCCAAACCGGTAGGATATACGACATCAATGTCGCATATGAACGAGTTATGGGGAAATAACCAAAATGACCAAAAATTCTTATAAGAGGGTTAGAAAATGAAAAAGAATAGTGGAACAAACTTATTTGCATATTATAGGCAAGAGGAGAATCAATTTACTAATGGATTAATTTCTCTTTTAGAATTATCCAAATTAGAAGATGAATCTTTTATTCATAATTTTTTTCTGGAAAATTTATCCATAAATATCTTAGGAAATGATTTAAATTTTAAGGTATTAAAGGACATTGACGGAACCCCCGATGGTGAAATATCAAATGAAAATATCATATTTTTCATTGAGACAAAAATAGAATCAGGATCATTACGTAAGGAACAAATTAAGTCTCATCTAAAGAGACTTTATGACAATACTCAGAAAAACAAGAAGCTAATGTTACTTACTCCTGATGATTCAGCCAGTGAATATATTAAGCAATTTCTAAAAATAGATCCGAGTATTATCCATCTCGAATGGAAAAAAGTATACAGCTATATGCGCAATTGGTCATCAAATAGAAGCACTGTATTTTCTGAAATTATTTCTCAATATTTATTGAAGATACATGACAGGATATTTGAACAAGACATAGTTGCAGTTATCGTAAAAATAGATTTTGGAGATAAAAGTGAGGTCTATCATGATAGATATTTAGAAGAGATGAAACGTAGAAAATGGGACGATTGGCATACTCCTAGGAAATATAAAAACTTAGATGGAAAAGGAAGAAAACTTATTTTGTATGATAGAACAAGAAAAGCTATAACTGTTGAAGTTGAGATCCGAGAAGTTAGGGAGACAAAAGAGGCGATAGAATATCCTTGGAGCAATAAATTTATTCCTGAGACATTAAAAACATATAAGAAGCGTATCCTCTTCAAATTAAAGGGTAACTCAAAAATTGCAAATATACAGAATCATCGATAATGCTATCATTTTTGACAGATGCCATACATACACAAAAGTTTTATTATACCTCAATTTCTAC
>QEXZ01000221.1 GCA_003160755.1 Methanomicrobiales archaeon | reverse complement strand
AGTTTCAGACGGGTAACGAGAGAACACGAAGGCAAACAATACTCAATCATTATGGGTCGTCTTAAAAACGAGACTACAATGACTGAGCAGACATATCGCTACGATAAAACAAAATGGACGGAAGCAGAAGCGGGAGCGCATTGTAAAGAGCACAAAGGCACTTTTGAACCAGCATTGAAAGGGCAAAGCGAAGCAGAAACAACGGGTAAATGGATTCCAGTCGCTAAGGCAAACCAAACGAAACAACTGGGAAACGGCAGTAAAGTAATACTCACAGAAGAAGCATTGATACGGTCGTTGAACTCGTGGAAAACGGGGGAGATAACAATAAACCACATGGAACCTGTCGATGGTCTCAAGATATTGGGTGCGAAATACGAAACACCATTCTTATATATGCAGTTCGATCCGAACACAGAAAAGCTATTCAGAAATACAGACGCAACTGGTTGGAGTGTAGAGTTCGATCCGGACAGTATGCAATTTGATGGCGAAAAAATCATTGATGGTGCAGGTGTAGGTGTATCTATTTTATACGCGCCGCACATACCAACCTGCACGCCAGAGATGGGCTGCAATGAAACTTACGCATTCGAGATGTATAACGAATTTGAAGGCAAGGCACTTTCAGCAAAGAACGAAACGGAACTAAAAGCGATTGCTGAAGATGTAAAGAAAGGATTTGAACGGTTGTGGAATCTATTAAAAGGCATCACCACACCGAAAGAGAATAAAAAGGAGGGAGAAAACCAAGAAAGAAAGAACTTGGAAAAGAAGAAAATGGAAAAAGTAGAAGAGCTGACCTCAAATCTGGAAGCTACAAAGATGGAACTCGCAAATAAGACAAGCGAGTTTGAAACCGCAGCGAAAGCATACGAAGATGAGGTCAAAGGATATAAGGAAAAGATAGCGGAATTTGAGAATAAGGAAGCGGAAAAGCTGAAGGCGGAACGGGATGCGCAGTTTGAGCAGATAGTCGCGAAACTGCCACCTGGTATGACGCACAAGGAAGAGGACAAGACAGCGTTACGTGCAAAATTCGACAATGACCCAACCGCACTGATGGCAGAACTCGTGGCGATGGAACGCAAAGAAGGTACAGGTGAAGAGGGCAGCGAATTTGAAATGAAACAGAAGGAAGACATAGCCGCTATAAAGGAACTGAAGGAGGATACAGGGAGGATATAAAAAATGGCAGTAAGCACAATAGCAGGAAATTATGGTGGGGGGATACCGATAACGTGCATTCTCAATGAGGGGGCACCGACAATAACAGCATCAGGAACATATTATGGTGTAACTGGCAAAACCGAGAAAGTACTTACATGGGCGGCACCAATAGCAGAAAACGATTGGGTGGCAATATGTGACGATGTTCTTTGTATGTATGCGGAATGTGATGGCTTACCTGTGATGGAATTGCCAGACAATGGGGATACGCTTATGATTGGTAGAGTTATATCAATACCGATATTACAGAGAATGCCCGCGAATGATGCCGCAGCAAATGATTTGGACGAGAGACTTGCAGGTGACTATTATCGTACCGCAGTTGTAGAGATTTTTGGCGGCATAACAGCGATAATGAAAGCGCGTGTGATGTGCGACGGTTCAAACACAGTTGTACCGGGCGTAGCGACATATCTGGATTTCAACATGGCACAATCAGCAGCAAAACACGAACTCGCTTTTGATATGACCGGTGCCGGAGTGGGTGTAATACCCTTCCACGATGTACCAAATGCTGCTAATGGAACGGAGTATAGTTGTCTTGTGGGGATAACAGGGATGTTAAAATCCGTAACGGGGTCCGTGTAAAATGGTATCAGGAACGAATGAAAGATATTTGCAGAAAGGTGTGGCGTTGCCTTTGATGTACGAGAAGATGGAGCCATATCTGCAATGGGGCAACTGGGTAAATCTTGTCCCGTCAGCAGACCAAGCATTCACATATCTGTACGATAGCACAGGCAAATCAAGCGACACAAAGAAAGAAACACCACCGAAACACACATTCCCAGGTAAGTTCCCAGAACTGGACAGATCGAGAAAGAGCATCACGTCTGCAGTATTGCAAGAGCATGGATTCGCTATTAGGATTCCGCGTTCAGTAATACTGAGTACTGCGAGAGGGAAGAACGAGATAATGGATGCATACGAATCAGCGGGCTTCTGGATGGCAGAAGCGATAAACACGGCGATACTGGCAACGTTAATGGCGGATGGCACGACAACGGGAAGTTTGCCCACAGCGACATGGGACGATGCAACAGCGACTTACATACAGGATTTACTCGCATTCGGCAAGCAAGTACGCAGAGAAGG
>QEXZ01000220.1 GCA_003160755.1 Methanomicrobiales archaeon | reverse complement strand
AAAATATGAAGGTGTAAAACATAAAATGTAAATCTAACCAATATCTTCTGCATAGTACCCTCTTCTTGTGTTAATCTCGTGAAATCTCGTGGTTTTTTTCGCCTCAGCTAAACACATACCAATTCTGATAATAGATAGCTGGGATGCGGTTTCTTTTCAGATTGAAAAAGGAAGCATAGAAAGGCTTGAAACCTCTATGTTAGACATCGCCAGAAAAACAAAAACAGATTTAGTTTTAATAAGTGAATATACCGGTGAGAAAAGATTGGATTACCTCGTTGATGGGATCTTAAGATTCGAAAAAGAGAGGATAAATGATAAAATTGTGAGAAGGGTGTTTGTAGATAAAATGAGGGGTTTTCAAGTTACCAGTAGTAACTATCTCTTCACCTTGGAAGGGGGGAAGTTCACTCATTTTGTAACTACTGCCACCGAATTAGGCAGCGGCAGGCATAAGGTAATCGAGGAAAAAGAACTTCCTTTTAGGAATTATTCTACGGGAATAGAGGATTTGGATACAATAATCGGGAGCTATCCAAGAGGAGGCTTTGTTTTGTTTGAAGTAGTCGGTGATAGCATAAGTTGGGCGTATAGACCTGTTTTATTCCACGCAATTGCCGATTTCCTGCTAAATGACTGCGGTGTTATTTACATGCCCGAAGATGGCTCTTATTCTTCTTCGGTGAAGAAGCTTCTTTCGGATTATGTCAGCGAAGAAGCACTTGATAAAAACTTGAGGATGCCTACTATTTCCAAAACCGAGAGTGAAAACCCCCGTTTATTTCATCTTGAAGGCGAAGGTGATGGTAAAGCAGGGTCACTAAAGGAATACTTAGCGAAGCATCGTGAGGTTTATAAGGAGCTGAAAAAGCCAGTATTGCATGTTTTTGGCTTAACAAGACCGAATATTTATTCTGAAGATGACGTAAGGGAAACGCTTTCAGAAGCTGTATCGTGGGTGAGAACAACAAATGATGTTTTAATAGGTATTTTGAAACCTTCTGCGAAGTTAAAGAACGAGATATGCGAGATGGCTGATGTTCATCTCAGGTTCATACCAATCAATGGCACGCTTAATCTTTATGGCGTTACGCCTCGCACAGTTATTTATAATGTCTCACCTTTGCCTGTGGGTGAAAAAGAAGAAAAGTATCACCAACTTAAGTTTGTTCCTTTTGTCTAACTTCGATATGGCAAGGCTAAAACATTTTTTGGAGTTCCCGATTCTAAATGTTTCCAGCGTCATTTTTTTTTTCAATGTTTTCAAATAAATTTTAAAATGTTTGTCTAAAAAATTAGCGTAATCAAAACCTTTTTATCGTTACATTTAAGCCAATAATTGAGATAAAATGTCTTCGAAAGTGGAAAATGGGTATGAGAGAAAAAGAGTAGGAGTTGGAAGTGAGATAGAACCTATTTCTGTTTATATGCCTGAGGAAAAAGTAGAGAGGGTAAAGACGTATGTCGAAAGATGGGATAAGTATTTAGAAGGAGGTGTCCCGAAGGGAACGGTTTCGTTGATCTGTGGAACGGCAGGATGCATGAAAAGCTCTCTGGCATACAGTATCCTGTATAACAATGCGAAGGAGAACAGAAAGGGGTTATACATAACTTTTGAGCAAGACAGCAAGAGCTTGTTGCAGCACATGAAGGGGTTAAACATGGGAGAATCAGAAAATTTACTTCTCGCGGATTATGATATAGTGGAGAGAAGAATAAGAGAAGAAGTGAAAGAGAAAATAAAGTTTGGACAGAATTGGATAAAGCTACTTGAAGGTTATGTAGAAGAGACGACGGAAAAAGAAGGGTATGAGTTGTTGGTCATAGACTCACTTGATGCACTATATGCCATAACAACGATTGAAAATCCACGTAGTGAGGTACATCATTTTTTCAGGGTGTTAAGAGAAACAGGAGTGACGAGCTTTTTGATTTCGGAAATGCAAAAAGCTACAAGCACATATTCCAGATATGGAATCGAGGAGTTCCTTTCGGATGCGATAATACACCTGGATTATCAGAAGATGGGTCCTGCCGCAACCTCGATAGAACGCTTTATCAGTATTGTAAAGATGAGAAGCACAAATCACAGCAGGGAATATTTCCCATTACTCCATAGCGGGGATAAATTCAGGATATACACGAAAGATGACCTGGAGCTATGAATGTGCTGTATATGCTCAATAAGGAGAAATAAAAAATAAATTATAGACACAGATTAACGCAGATTAACACAGATGATGAAAATTAAGTATCCTCTTCAAATTAAAGGGTAACTCAAAAATTGCCGATATATTGAACCATCGATAATGCTACCATTTTTGACAGATGCCATACAGAAGTTTTAT
>QEXZ01000022.1 GCA_003160755.1 Methanomicrobiales archaeon | reverse complement strand
GGAAACTAACCAAAAAGTTCCTTTTACGGTAGAAAACATTAAGAAATGTATCTGCACCGAATGTCCAGTTCAGAACACGAGCCAGTGTGTAAAGGACAGGATAGAAAAAGCAAAAGAGATGATACCCAAGCCAGAAGATATTCCCGGGCTGTACTGCGCGAGTGGTGTCGCTACATGTAAGGACATTGACACCAACCAAATGTGCATCTGCGGTGAGTGTCCTCTCTGGGAAGAATATAATTTAGCAAGCGGAAAGCCACTGGGTTATTACTGCCAGGACGGAAAGGCAGAGCAATAACGATTATATTATGGTTCAAGATTCGGAAGAAAATAGAAAGAAATGCATTTGCTTTAATTGCCCGAGTTACCCTCATGGCTGTAAAGGAGAGGTTTTGTATTGTGCTACGGGTAAAAGTAATTGTGATATTGAAGTAAAAGGATGTATTTGCAATATCTGTCCTGTTTATCATGAGAATAAACTTAAGGGGCTATATTTCTGCGACAAAGAAGAAGTTGGGGAAAGCAGAACCTTGATGCGTAAAAAGAGGTCTGATGAGGAGGTTTCTTTTTATCAAATGATTGTGAATATCAAAGATATGGCAGCCACCGGCAATAGCGTTGTTCGTTCAATGGGCTCATTGAAAAGGCTGCCGTTCTCTTTAGATGACCTGCATTTCATTCCTGCACAGGTTTACAGAATTCCTCTGAACAGAGAAGATGAAGTAAATACTGAAGTGTGTATTGGCCCTAACGCCAAAAAGCCATTAACAGTTTCTTCGCCCATTATGATCTCCGGGATGAGCTACGGTGCGACTTCAAAAAATGTTAAACTGGTTATTGCACAGGTAGCCTCGGAATTAAAAATCGCGTTCAATTCTGGCGAGGGGGGGATACTGGAGGAGGAACTAACAGTTGCTTCAGACTATCTTATAGGTCAGTATGCCACGGGCAGATTTGGTGTTGACGAGAAAATGCTGAAGCGGGTTGCTGCTGTTGAGATCCGTTTTGGACAGGGCGCGTATCCGGGTAAAGGAAGTTACCTGCCTGCCAGTAAAATGGCTCCGGATGTCGCAAAGGTTAGAGGTTTGAAGGGTAAAGAAGCCGCGTACTCTCCAGCTCATCATCACGATATGACTAATCCGCAAGAAATTAAAGGAAAGGTTTCTTGGTTACGCACAGTCACAGGCGGTGTTCCAATAGGAGCAAAGATTGGTTGTGGCAACATCGAAAAGGATATTCAGGTTTTAGTTGATGCTGGGGTTGACTTTGTTGCTCTTGACGGATTTGGTGGTGGTACCGGAGCAACAGAATTTTATGCGAGAGAAAATGTAGGTATTCCAATTTTTGCAGCGTTACCCCGAGCTTTTAGAGTTCTTACATACCGTGGTGTTAAAGATAAGATTTCTCTTATCGCAGGTGGAGGTTTGCGTACCGCGGCGGATTTTGCCAAATGCCTTGCTCTTGGAGCAGACGCAGTTTATATTGGCACAGCCGCATTAATCGCTATCAACTGCGAGCAATATAGAATTTGCCACACGGGATTGTGTCCCATGGGCGTGACTACTCATAATCCAGCATTAGTCAAGCAGCTTGATGTTGAAGAAGGTATTACAAAGTTATCTAATTTTGTTACCACAGCAACCCAGGAAATAGCCAATTTAACCAGGATTGTGGGAAAAGACGATGTCAACAAACTCGATAGCGATGATCTTGTTGCGATGAATAAGGATTTAGCAGTCATGACTGGCACCAGATGGCTTTATTCCGCCCACAAACTGTAAAAACTGTAGCCCATCAAAGCCTCGCTCGAGAAATTAAAATACCTTTAACTATCCTTCCCGTTTTCCCACTTCTTTAATCTTTTTAATCGCTTCGCTTATCGGTTCTTCTGCTTCTTTAATCTTTTTAACCGTCTCACTCATCAATTCTTCCGCTTCTTTAAATGCTGTATTCTGTTCTTTAAGCTCTTTTGCAGCATCTTCAAATGGTTTAATCTGCTCTCTAAGCCCTTGCTCCTCTTCTTTCGAGAGTCCAATCCAGTCTTTTAGTGTTTTCTCCTCCTCGCCAATCGGTCTGACCTTTTCTTGAAACGTCTTCGCAGCGACTTCAAATGGTTTAATCTGTTCCTTAAGCCTTTTCATCGCTTCTTCTATTGGTTTAAGCAGTTCTTTAAAGGCGGTCTCCGCTTCTTCAAACTTTTCAATCAGTGCTTTAAACTCCTCCTCTTTCATATTTCTAATAAATACCCTTTATCTATTTAAATAAATCGATGAACAAGTAATGTATCTTATGCAATCCCTTTTCCCCCTTGATAATCTTGATATTCCCATTTCGAATGGAGCAAAACCGCTTTTAGGGATAATTGAAAAATGGCAGAAGAACGCAAAAAGGCGGAACTCAAGATTTCGGGTATGACGTGCGCGATGTGCGCTACAACCATAGAAAAATCACTATTAAGCCGTGATGGTGTTGCAGATGCACAGGTGAATCTTGGAAATGAGACTGCCATGGTGGAGTACGATTCCACATTATTAAAACTCACGGACTTAGAAAAAGCAGTAACAGATGCAGGTTATGAGGTGATAAATGATAAGGTCGTGCTGAAAATCGGCGGTATGACCTGCGCTATGTGCGTAAAAACCATTGAGGACACCATCAAAAGACTGGATGGAATTAGTAGTGTTAATGTTAATCTCAGCGCGGAGAAGGCGCATATCACATACAACCCCAAAATGACAACAGTGGCTGAGATGAAAAGAGCCATTGAAGAAGCGGGCTATCAATATCTTGGGGTAGAGGGGGAAGAAACAGAAGATTTAGAGAAAGTCGCAAGGGAGAAAGACTTACGAGAAAAACGCAACAGGTTTATTGTCGGATTTGCCGTAGGTATCCCGTTAATGATCCTTATGCGTGTTCCGGTCGCCAAATTTCCGTTTTCAATGGCATATTTTATGTTGGTTGTTTCTGCGCCTGCCTTCATTTATGTTAGTCATCCGATATTCAGTGCTGCCTATCGTGCTCTTAAGAATAGGAATCTCAACATGGATGTGATGTATTCCATGGGTATAGGAGTTGCATTTGTATCAAGCCTTCTGGCTACTTCCGGTATACTTACACAAGATTTTCTGTTTTACGATACTGCGCTTATTCTTGCATCGTTTCTCACCATAGGGCGGTACATGGAGACAAGAGCAAAAGGGAGAACCTCAGAAGCGATAAAAAAATTAGTCGGCTTGCAATCCAAAACTGCTACCGTTATTCGTGATAATCGTGAGATGAAGATACCGATAGAGGACGTTCAAATAGATGATATTGTGGTGGTCAAACCGGGAGAGAAAATCCCGGTAGACGGTGAAGTAGTTGGTGGAGAGAGCTACGTAGATGAGTCAATGATTACAGGCGAGCCGATTCCCACTCTTAAAAGTAAAGGCGATAATGTTATCGGTGGAACGCTGAACAAGAACGGCGTAATCAGATTCCAAGCAACGAAAATAGGGCGAGATACCGTACTGTCTCAAATAATATTACTTGTGGAAGAGGCTCAAGGCTCAAGACCGCCGGTTCAGCGAATTGCGGATAAAGCCGTGAGTTATTTCATTCCCGTGGTATTAACAATTGCTATTCTTTCTTTTGTTGTGTGGTACTTCATTATAGGCAATACACTCCTTTTTGCGCTTACCGCCTTGATTTCTGTGCTTGTTATCGCATGCCCATGCGCTCTTGGACTTGCTACTCCCACTGCTGTAACGGTAGGCGTTGGACGTGGCGCGGAACTCGGCGTTCTCATTAAGAATGGCGAAGCTCTTGAAATATCTGAGAAACTGACAACGATAGTATTTGATAAAACCGGAACGCTTACAAAGGGAAAACCGGAAGTTACTGATATAATCGGTAGTGGGATTGAGAATAGAGCGTTGCTAAGGCTGGCAGCAAGTGTTGAGAAGAATTCACAGCATCCGCTCGCAGAGGCGATAGTGAGAAAAGCGCAGGAGGAAGGTATTGAGCTTGAGGAGAGCGAGGGTTTTGACACCTTTGGAGGAAAAGGAGTAACAGCAAAAGTTGGGAGGAAAGTGGTGCTCATAGGGAATAGAATACTTTTTAGTGAAAGGAATATTTCATACCAAGAGGTTGAGGAAAAGATAGTTCAACTTGAAGAGGAAGGAAATACGGTGATACTTATCGCTATTGATAACGAGATAGGTGGTGTAATCGCTATTGCAGACACATTAAAGGAAAGAACAAAAGATGCAATTAAAGAGTTCAAAAACATGAAGTTTACTGTAGTCATGATTACAGGTGACAATGCAAGAACTGCACATGCAATCGCAAAGCAAATTGGGATTGAAAATGTGTTAGCAGAGGTCTTACCGCAAGATAAAGCTGATGGAGTGAAGAAACTGCAAGAAAGAGGAGAGGTAGTTGCTTTTGTAGGCGATGGCATTAACGATGCACCAGCACTTGCACAGGCAGATGTGGGCATCGCAATAGGCAGCGGGACGGATGTAGCGATAGAGAGCGGTGAGATAGTACTTATAAAAGACAATCTTATGGATGCGGTTGCATCGGTGCAACTGAGTAAGAAAGTAATGTCGAGAATAAAGCAAAACCTGTTCTGGGCTTTTGCATATAATACTGCACTCATTCCTGTTGCGGCGGGAATACTATTTCCGTTTTTCGGAATTACTTTTAAACCTGAACTTGCGGGGCTTGCAATGGCTATGAGCTCCGTAACGGTGGTAAGTCTTTCATTGATGTTGAAAAGATACCAGCCACCGGCAAAGAAGGGTGAAAAAAACGAAAGGAGGTGAAGAACATGGCAATAGATCCGGTATGTAAAATGGAAGTGGACGAAAAGACGGCGAAGTTTAAGAGCGAATATAAGGGAAAAACATATTATTTCTGTGCACCGGGATGCAAAAAGGCATTTGTGGAGAATCCTGAGGAATACGTTGGAGAAGAATAGTGCCGCAGTCATGAGCACCAAATGATATTTTCTGGTTGCTTTACACTGCTGCAGACACGCAAACCGTTAAGCACATAAACTGGTACTACAAAAGAGATATACAAGGGACATGATTACCATTTTATTTATCGCATTCGGATTGGCAATGGATGCTCTTGCCGTATCTATCACAAGCGGACTAACGATAAAAGGCCTGAGAATCAGTAACGCCTTAACGATTGCGCTATTCTTCGGCTCGTTTCAGGCTTTCATGCCCGTAATAGGCTGGATAGTAGGACTCAGCGCAAGAGATTTTATCACCGGTATTGACCATTGGATAGCCTTTGGGCTTTTGAGTTTAATTGGTTGCAAAATGATTTTTGAATCGACCAAGATAGGGTCAAAGGAAAAAGAAATCGACCCATTGAATATCTATGTGTTATTAATACTGGCAATTGCAACAAGCATTGATGCGTTAGCTGTTGGGCTGAGCCTGTCATTTTTAAAGGTGGCTATTGTAACCCCTGCAATAATAATTGGAATCGTGACTTTTATGGTATCGTTTCTTGGCGTTTTTGTGGGTAATAGATTTGGACACTTTTTTGAAAATAAAATTGAAATAATCGGAGGGCTTACCTTGATTGGCATTGGCATAAAAATATTGATTGAACATTTAGTATTGAACATAGCATAGAGGATGCAGCGTCGACAAGGGTTTTTATTATCGTCCATCTAAAAGAAAGCAATGTGAAGAAGGATTATTGCTTCGATTGCGAGAAGAAGAGAGGATGATGGGAAATGGGAAACAAGGAAAGAAAACTTGGAATCTGGGAGAAATATCTCACTTTATGGGTTATAATCTGCATACTTGCAGGGACCATCCTTGGCAGAGTTTTTCCTCAGCTTTCGGAACTTCTGGCAATATTGGAAGTGGCTCATATCTCTATCCCCATTGCTATCTGCCTGTTTGCCATGATATACCCGATAATGGTTCAAATTAGCTTTGGAGAAGTGAAGAAGGCTATCAGGACGCCAAAACCGATAGCCACTACATTATTCATGAACTGGGCGATAAAACCATTCACAATGGCTTTTTTCGCATGGCTATTTTTAGGTGTGGTTTTTTATCGGTTTTTGCCGCAGGGAGCAACGTTAACGCCCTTAGGAGAAATCCCTCTTGTTCAACAATATATAGCGGGATTGATTCTTTTAGGCGTGGCTCCATGCACTGCAATGGTCCTGGTGTGGAGCTACTTAGCTGAAGGGAACATGGGACATACGCTTGTGATGACTGCAATAAACTCTCTGACAATGGTTTTCTTATTTGCTCCGCTGGCTACATTCCTTATCGGCGTCTCTGGCATAGAAGTGCCCTGGAAGACCATAGCTCTTGCTGTGGTCATATACATTTGCACACCCCTGATAGCAGGGTGGATTACAAGGGACCAAACAATTAAAAGAAAAGGTATGGAATGGTTTGAAGAGAAACTTGTTCCTCGTTTGGGAAAGATGGCGATAATAGCGCTCCTGACCACATTAGTAGTGCTGTTCACCTATCAGGGAGAGAAAATAGTAGAACTGCCAGCGATAATCGGCATGATTACGGTTGGGATAGTTGCAAACATCCTATTAGTGTTCGCAATCACGTATCTCATCTCAAAACCCATAAAATTGAGGTATGAGGATGCCGCACCCACGGCGATAATCGCTGGTAGCAATCATTTTGAGGTTGCGATAGCAGTTGCTACTACTTTATTCGGTGTAAATTCAGGCGCGGCACTTGCGACAGTCGTTGGCGTTCTGACTGAGGTGCCGATAATGCTCTCCCTCGTATGGCTCTGCAAACGCACAAGAGGATTCTTTGGTTAGGTGGCTTTTCGGCCATGTAAACGAAGCAAGAAGTGCAGAAACAAGACAAAGTATATCTAAGTTGCCAAAAAATAAACCTCTAAGTCACGTATATGTTATACTATCAGATAAATTATAAGAGGTAAAGCCATGGCGATCTTAGAAGACGAAAAGAAAATAGCATTATACAAAGAATCCATTGAGAAACTTAATGCCGTCATTGGAGTTGAGGACAGATATGAACTGGATGATATAGGAAAAATGGCAATCATAAGTGCAGTCTTGAAGATGGGTATGCCTTATTTCTTTGTGGTGGCATTTTATAGAGTCGGTGGCGATAAATTGTTGCAAATTGGGCCTTATCAGGGAGAGGTGCTTGCTTGTGGGATAATCCTATACGAAAGAGGTGTTTGCGGTGCTTGTGCTACACGGCAGGAAACCCTCATTGTACCTGATGTATCAAAATTTCCGAAGTATATTGCCTGTGATTCGCTCACCAAATCAGAAATCGCTGTGCCTGTAACAAGACACAACAAGTTGATAGCAGTACTTGATGTTGATAGCACCGAATTGAACTCTTTCAATGAGGTGGATAAATCATACTTGGAATTGATTGTGAAGATATACATCGAAGATAGATCTTAATTTTACACAAAGGCTTCGCTACATTTTGCCTTCGTTATACGGCGGCAAAGGGTTATATGAAAAAAAATATGCAAAAATCATAGAAAATTATTTATATATCCTCAACTATCTAATAATTGTAGGTAAAAATACGGAAAGGAGGTGTTAAGTATGGCAATGGAGAGATGGAGACCCTTTAGTGGGGGGTTGAGAAGGTGGCTGCCTACCCGATGGCCCGAAGAAGAGATGGAAGATATGCTCGACCGGTTCGAGCGCATGTTCGGTGTGCCAGCACAGCGCCGTGCTATTGTGGAGACAAGGGGATGGGCTCGTGCAGCGAAGCTATCTGCTGGTCTTGTGGGTGCAAGTCCCACCACTGCAATTCTCAGTTTGGCAGTGTAGTTATATCCGACAGTCGTTGTGGTGACTCAACGGCTGAAAGCTCGGAAGTAAAAGCCTTCTATAGGGCGGCGAGCAACCAGAAGGGCCGTAGCGAGAGCGAACGGAATAGACGCCGAAATACCCATTGTTGTAGTCGCCAAGTCTCACGGGGCTCGGGACGATGGCTATTATCCTTGTGGAAGAAACTGAGAGATACACACAGGGAGGCTACCGGCGGACTGAAGGCGGCAATTCTGGAGAGATCAGTAGAGAAAGCTCGGAAAGTCTGCGAACCAGTCAGGATGACCCTACGAATGACAAAGACCGTTCCTATAACCAAAAAAAAGGGAAATGGAAAGGAGGTTTGCAGACTGGCGGATGAGGTCGCTAAGCGAAGAAACCGGGATGATGATAAACCTGGTGGAGCGAGGACCTCTGGATTCAGGAGAGACAGCGGGGACACATTCTCTGGACTCAGTGCTGGGATATGGATGTTAACGAAACCAAAGTCTCAAAGCGTGGGTCAAACCTGTGCATTTGAAGCAGATAGTCGTGGGTCAGACGAAGTCTGTGGCGGATATACAGGGAAGGGCTCACTGCGAGCTGAGAGGCCACCTGAATTTGAAGCCGTATTGTGGGAAAACCCGACGTACGGAATTTTAGAGGGGGTGCTGGAAACAGGGCTATGGCGGATCTAAACAGGCACGAAGCTGGAAACGGCGGATACGGGCTACGAGAGCCTAAGACTACTGCGCCAGTGCTCTACTCGACCTCTTGTAGAGATGTTTGACCGAAAGGATGAGGTTCTGCTGAGAGCAGACCTTCCTGGAGTGAAGAAGGAGGACATCCGCGTCTCAGTTACCGGCGATGTCCTTTCCATAGAGGGCGAGCGGAAAGCGGAAGAGGAGGTCAATGAGGAGGATTACTACTGTTGCGAACGAGCCTATGGAAGATTCTACCGTGAAATCATGCTGCCAGCAGGTGTTCAGAAGGAGAAGATCGAATCTGAATATAAGGACGGTATACTTGAAATCCACATACCGAAGGCGGAGGAAATCAAGCCAAAAGAGATAGAGGTCAAAGTAAAGTAAGTGCAGAGATTAAATGAGGGAAGAGCTACTCCCCCCGAAATTTTGATTCGCTTGAGAAGTGAGGAGGGCAGGTGAATAAGCTCTCCTTCTTATTTTTTTTTCGCTGTGTAACCCTCCAATTTTTGCTCTGCTTTGAAATGAAACGGGCGAAATCATAAAAAAAAGAGAGTAGAGGGCTTATACGAGCTACATCTCTTCTGGTGTTATCAACTCACTCTTTACGAAACTTTCGTACGCTCCCGGGCTCATTCCTTCGCCGCACTTAGAGCACCAAAAAACCTCTGAATTCTTCATTTTATCTCCACGGTTATCCAAAGCCCGGTATGAAAAACCCATGCCCCTCTCCTCACATTTCTTACAAACCTCTTCTTCTTCTGTAGCGATCATCTCAAATGCGCCAATCTTTTTTCTATACTCCAGAGGTTTATCAGACCTTTTCTCCCAATCCGATGGGAAATGCCCATATTCTGCCTTCATCTTTCTTTTCACCCTAATTAAATATTGGTTCGAAGATACATATAAAGGTATAACTTTGTTCTCGTGAGCACATGGTACATAAACAAAAAAAAAATCGAAACTTTTTTATGCTCTAAAACTTATGTAGTCATTGAGGTGCTCCTTATGGCATTTATGCCACCACAAAATAACGCGGAGAAGTTCTCTTTTAAGGATGGCTGCCCCTATTTAGGGATGGACCCATCAGGACAACCTAAATGTGAAGCAGATGCTATTATGGAAGAATACTTACCGGGAATGTATTCTGCGAGCTTAGGTGACTTCTGTTTCAGTTCTGCTGAGAATTGGATTGACTGCGTATATTTTAAAAGGGCAAAGCTCCTGTAATAAAAAGATGAAGTTTTTTGCTGAAAGACGCAACACTCCATCTAAGTTTCTACGCACCAACTAACGCCTCCCGTAACAGTTCCTTCTGCCTCTCAGTAAGATTCTTTGGCGTTTGCACCGCCACTTCCACATACATGTCTCCCTGACCATCGTTGAGTCTCGGCATTCCCAGCCCACGCAGACGAAATTGGGTGTTCGTCTGCGTTTCGGCCGGGATTTTTACCTTCACGTGTTTACTATCTATTGTCGTGACCACGGCTTCACCGCCCAGGGCTGCCTGGGCGAAACTTACCGGCGTTCTCATATAAAGGTCATCTCCTCGCCTTTCAAAGATTGGATGTGGTAAAACGTTTAATACCACGTACAGGTCGCCTGGTTCTCCGCCAATCCTGGACTCAGGAGGTCTTCCCGCTTTTGGTATCTTTATCTCATAGCCGGTATAGGCGCCTTTCTTAATCTTAAGCAATATCTTTGTTCGCTTTGATACAGCACCCGTTCCACCGCATACGTTGCAGAGGTCGTAAGTGGCTCTTCCCGTGCCTCTACACTGGGGACAGACCGTAGCTGTTATCACGCGGGTACCCTCTCTATTTTGCACGTTTCTTATCTGACCGGTACCTTTGCAATAGGGACACGCACCCGATTTTCCGGAACGAGTTCCAGAACCTCCACAAGCTTTACATGTCCGTGACATCGGGACTTCAATCCTCTTTTCTGCACCCAGAGCTGCATCTTCGAGCGTAATATCCAAATTTAAACGCACGTCAACGCCACGAACTGGTCTTTGTATCCCTTCTCGTGTCCCAAAGAGGGTGTCAAATATTCCACCACTGCCTGCAAAGCCAGGGCTGGCGGCAGACCTGAAGAACGAATCAAATATTGCACTCCCGAAGATGTCCTCAACATCCTGAGAATGCGTGAAGTGGCTCCAATCGAAACCTTCGGGTCCAAAAGCTTCGTCCGCTACCCTTGACCCAATCTGGTCATATTTTGCTCGTTTATCCTTATCAACCAGCACCTCGTAGGCCTCAGAAATCTCTTTGAATTTCTCTTCTGCCTCTTTTTTATCCCCTTTATACGTATCGGGGTGATATTGCTTTGCCAATCTTCGATATGCTTTTTTTATATCCTTCTCTTTGGCGTCTCTGCTAACGCCGAGTGTCTCATAATAATCTTTCTTTGGCATAGACCACCCCTACATCAGTCTCAGATGCACTATTAGTAGTTGTTCACCACAAAGCCCGCAGAGAATACAGAGAACAAAAATTCGTTTATCTCATCTCAGCGCTCTCCGTAATCTCGGCGGTAAACAAATGCACTTTTTTTTATTCCTCTTCATCCATCACCTTGTATTCCGCATCCTCTGGTCCTTTTTTCTCTTCCTTTGCCTTTGGACCTTCTCGTTGCTGATACTGTGCGCCGGCTTGTTGATATGCACGCGTTGAAATCTCGTGGAACGCACGTGTCAATTCTTCCATCTCAGCCCGTATCTTGTGGACATCTTCGCTCTTTATCGTCTCCTTCAGTCGTTCTGTAATCGCATTAATCCTCGTCCGTTCGTCACTCGTGACCTTATCGCCCAGATCCGTGAGCGACCTTTCGGTGGTATATATAAGATTCTCAGCCTGATTTTTCGTTTCCACCGCTTCACGGCGCCTCTTATCCTCATCTTCAAATCGCGTTGCCTCGTCAACCATCCTATCTATCTCACTTTGAGATAATTTAGTTGACGCGGTGATGGTGATTGCCTGCTGCTTCCCCGTGCCCATGTCCTTGGCTGTGGCATTTAATATGCCGTTAGAATCTATGTCGAAGGTCACTTCGATTTGAGGCACGCCTCTTGGCGCTGGCGGAATATCCATCAGATGGAACCGCCCAAGGGAAGTGCTATCTCGCGCAAATTCGCGCTCGCCTTGCAGGACATTGATCTCGACACTCGTTTGATTATCAGCCGCAGTCGAAAATATTTCACCCTTCTTCGTTGGAATCGTGGTGTTCCTTTCGATCAATTTGGTGAACACGCCGCCTAAGGTCTCAATGCCAAGCGAGAGTGGAGTGACATCCAGCAGCAGCACATCCTTCACTTCGCCAGTCAGAACACCTGCCTGTATTGCAGCACCCGTCGCCACGCATTCCATCGGGTCAACGCCACGCTCTCCTTTTACACCCACGTAATCCTCGACGAATTTCTGCACTATTGGCATCCTCGTCGGTCCACCAACGAAAATGATTTTGGTGATGTCTGGAGGAGAGAGTTTAGCATCCTGCAATGCCCGGTCTATTGAAGTTTTACATTTATCCACGATTGGTCGCACGAGTTCCTCTAATTTTGCCCGCGTGAGTTTCGTGACGAGGTGCTTCGGTCCCGAGGCGTCTGCGGTGATGAAAGGCAGGTTTATATCTGTCTCAAGCACATTGGAAAGTTCTATCTTCGCCTTTTCACCCGCTTCCCTCAACCTCTGTAACGCCATACTATCATTTCTCACGTCTATTCCCGATTCCTTCTTGAACTCTTCCGCTACGTAATCCACGAGTGCGGTATCCATGTCTGTGCCACCCAACTGGGTGTCTCCACTCGTGGATATAACCTCGAATACACCTTCACTGAACTCCATAGTCGTTACGTCGAGTGTGCCACCGCCGAAATCGAATACCATAATCTTCTGCTCTTTCTCTGCCTTGTCAATTCCGTAAGCGAGCGCCGCGGCTGTGGGCTCGTTAATTATTCTAACGACTTCTAAACCGGCAATCGCACCTGCATCCTTCGTCGCAGTCCTCTGGTTGTCATTGAAGTATGCCGGCACTGTTAAGACTGCCTTATCAACTTTATCGCCCAAGAATGCTTCCGCGTCACGTTTAATTTTTTGTAGAATGAAAGCAGTTATTTGCTGTGGCGTGTATTCCTTGCCATGAACCTTCACCTTATAGTCCGTGCCCATCTTACGCTTGATTGCCATCACCGTTCCTTCAGGATTGGACACCGCCTGTCTCTTCGCGGGTTCTCCAACCAGCATCTGCCCATCTTTCGTAAATGCCACATACGACGGGAATGCTTTGCCACCAAGACTCGTCCCCTCCGCGCTCGGGATTATCGTGGACTTACCACCTATCAATGCAGCCGCAGCGGAATTGCTCGTTCCTACATCTATACCTATTGTTTTTGCCATCTTTTTAACCCCCCTCCAAATTTACTTATTATTAAAATTATCGCTTTTGTTCCTTATAAATGTTTACGGGCTATTTTTAGAAACCTTAACCTTCGCTGTCCTTATCAGTTTTGAGCCCAGCATATATCCTTTCTCGAGTTCCTCCAGAACGGTATCCTCCGGAAGACCGTCATCAACGACCGTCATTATCACTTCGTGCGTATATGGGTCGAACTTCTCGCCAACTGCTTTTATTGATTTTAACCCTTCTTCACCAAGCACTGCCATCAAATCCTTATATATCAACTCAATTCCCACAACAAATGATGCTCTGTCCTCATTCTGTTTCGCAGATGCAATAGCAATCTCAAGATTATCAATAATTGGCAATAAACTCTTTGTTAACTCTTCAGTTGCGCACATCTCATACATTTCTCGCTCACGGGCAACCATCTTTTTGTAGTTCTCAAAGTCTGCCTGAAGATATTTTAGTTGCGATAAATAATCGTCTGCTAACTTAGTCTTCTCTTCCAAATCCTTCTTTAATGACTCTATTTCAGTGCTTGTAACCTCTGCTTCCACCTCTCCAACTTCCTTTGCTTCTTCTTCCTTTTGTTCCTGTTCCTTCTTCTGAACTTTGGTCAAACTCGGTTCCTCCGATAGCACATTTTTACATTTCTATCTCTGCACTACCTTACTGAACACGTTCTCCATAAGGGATTTACTTCCTGAACACAACCGTTCCATCAGAAACATCCATCTTTATCGTATCGCCCTCACCGAACTCGCCATTCAAAATCTTCATGGATAATGGGTCTTCAATCACTCGTTGAATCGTTCGTTTTATCGGTCTTGCCCCGAATACAGGGTCAAATCCTTTACTCGCCATCAATTCTTTTACGCTCTCGCGGACAGAAATCGCAATCTTCCTCTCGGCAAGTCTATCTTGCAGATACCGCATTTGTATCTCCACTATCCGCTTTATCTCCTCCATGCCCAACGGATTGAATATGATAATCTCATCAATGCGATTCAAGAATTCTGGTCGGAACCGCATTTTCAGCGCTTCCATTACCTTCTCCCGCAACTCTTCACCACTAAATTCCTGCATAATATGACTCGCAACGTTAGAAGTCATGATATTCACGGTGTTTTTGAAGTTCACTGTTCTTCCGTGACCATCGGTGAGACGACCATCGTCTAAAATCTGAAGCAGCAGATTGAAGACATCATTGTGCGCCTTCTCTATTTCATCAAAGAGGACTACGGTGTAGGGTCTTCTTCGAACGGCTTCGGTTAAAAATCCTCCCTCTTCATATCCCACGTATCCCGGTGGTGCGCCGATGAGCCTTGCAATTGAGTGCCGCTCCATGAACTCCGACATATCCATGCGTGCCATCGCCCGTTCATCATCGAATAGAAATTCGGCGAGTGCCTTTGCAAGTTCTGTCTTTCCGACACCCGTTGGACCCATGAATATAAACGAACCTATTGGTCTGTTCGGGTCGCTGAGACCTGCGCGAGCCCTTCTAATCGCATTAGAGATCAGCGATATCGCTTCATCCTGCCCCACAACACGCTGTTTCAAGCGTTCTTCCATCTGAAGAAGTTTCTCTGTCTCTCCTTCCAACATCCTCGACACAGGAACCCCTGACCATTTCGCAACCACCTCTGCAACGTCTTCTTCGTCAACCTCTTCTTTTAGCATCTTCTGGTCACGCTGCATCACTTGCAGTTTTTCATTCTGCGCATCCAGTTCGCTCTGGAGTTCGACAAGCGTCCCATACCGGATTTTTGCCACACGCTCTAAATCTCCACTGCGCTCAGCCTGTTCTTCTTCTAACTTCGCCTCGTCTATCTTCGCTTTGATTTCCCGTATCTGCTGTATTATCTCCTTTTCATTCTGCCATCTCGCTTTGAGCTGGTCGTCTTTTTCCTTTAGCGCCGCCAGTTCCTCCCTGAGCTTTTCAAGCCGTTCCTTCGATGCTTTGTCTTTCTCACGCTTCAAAGCCTGTTCCTCAATCTCCAGTTGCCTGATTTTTCGGTCAACCTCGTCAATTTCCGTAGGCATGCTGTCTATCTCCGTTCTCAACTTGGAAGCGGCTTCGTCAATGACGTCAATGGCTTTGTCTGGCAAGAACCTGTCGGTAATATATCTGTTGGTGAGTTCCGCCGCAGCAATCAACGCAGAATCGTGAATCCTCACACCATGATGCAGTTCGTATCGCTCCTTTAAACCACGCAGAATCGAGATCGTATCCTCCTCCGATGGTTCACGGACTAAAATAGGCTGGAACCTCCGTTCCAGAGCGGCGTCCTTCTCGATATACTTGCGATATTCATCCGTCGTGGTTGCACCCACACATCTGAGTTCACCGCGAGCAAGTGCAGGTTTTAGCATGTTTGAAGCATCAATCGCGCCCTCTGCCGCACCCGCTCCGACAACGGTGTGTAATTCGTCAATAAAGAGCACTATCTGACCAGCAGCTTCGTCAATCTCCTTTAACACCGCCTTTAGTCGGTCTTCAAACTCACCTCTGAACTTCGTCCCGGCGATCAACGCACCCATGTCAAGGGCTGCGACTCGCTTATCCTTCAAGGTCTCGGGAACGTCACCGCTTATAATTCGCTGCGCTAAACCTTCAACTATCGCGGTCTTTCCCACACCAGCCTCACCTATAAGCACGGGATTGTTCTTTGTTCTTCTTGATAGGACTTGAATAACCCTGCGGATTTCTTCATTTCTGCCTATTACCGGGTCGAGCTTACCTTTACGAGCAAGGTCTGTCAAATCTCGTGTGTATCTTTCCAGTGCCTGATACTTCTCCTCCGGATTTTGGTCCACTACTCGCTGCCCACCACGAATTCCCGTCAGGGCTTCGTATATCCTGTCCTTTGTCGCACCCATTCCTTTAAGAATTTGAGGAGATGACGGCTCAGCCTCTTCTGCAATCGCGAGAAGTATATGCTCGGTGCTCATATACTCATCCTTCATAGCCTGCGCTTCTTGCCATGCATTCTCCAGCGTCTTATTCAATCTCGGCGTTAGGTATATCTGCTCGATTCCGCCCCCTCCAGAAACTT
>QEXZ01000219.1 GCA_003160755.1 Methanomicrobiales archaeon | reverse complement strand
CACTTCCCCCTTCAATAGCACAAGCACTGCAATCCATAATAAGTGCAGCACATGTCTCCTCGTCAACCACCGAAGCCATCGCCACAACAGCACAAGCACTGCAGTCCATAATGGGAGCAGGGGCAGGTGCAGGTGTGCAAAAAGCCCAGATACCGACGACACCCGCGGAGGGATTGGAGTTAATACGCACGGAATTTAAAGTTGCGAAAACGGAATGGAAAGGTCAGATAGAAGAAGTTACAATCGGCGCTACATCGGCTGATGGCGGCACAAGGGAAGGAACGGTAACGATAGGAGGCGAAAAGGCGCTGCCTTTCTATAATTTTGACTATCAAATGCCGCATCCACCGGTGATTTCCGTAGATTGCTTTGATATGCCTATTACACTGGCAAAGGCCGTGCGGGGGCATTACGAGGACGTGATGGAAGACCCCGGGGAATGGGCGAAGAAGAATGTGCGTGAATTCGGGGCTGATATGGTTACAATTCATCTGATAAGCACGGACCCAACGATAAAGGATACGTCAGCGAGAGAAGCGGCAAAGACGGTAGAGGAAGTGCTGCAAGCGGTAAAAGTTCCCCTTGTCATCGGCGGGTCAGGCAATCCTGATAAAGACCCGGGGGTGCTGGAAGCTGCCGCGGAGGCTGCCGAAGGCGAGAGATGTTTAATTGCATCGGCAAACCTGAACATGGACTACGAACGAATAGCAAAGGCGGCATTGAATCACGGGCACGTTATTCTTTCGTGGACGCAGCTTGACATAAACGCACAAAAGACGCTGAACAGGTATCTGTTTAAACTCGGTGTGCCGCGCGAAGACATCGTGATAGATCCTACAACCGCTGCGCTTGGCTACGGTCTGGATTATGCATTCACGAATATCGAGAGGATGCGGATTTCGGCGCTAAAAGGCGATGCGGACTTGGCGTTTCCCATATCATGTGGTATAACCAACGCGTGGGGTGCGAGAGAAGCGTGGATGAAGGATTCGCCTATCAAGGAGGATTCTGATTGGGGACCTGCGGCGAATAGAGGTCCTTTGTATGAGATAATGACGGGATTGACATTAGGGGTAGCGGGTGGTGATATGTTTATGATGATGCACCCAAAGGCTGCGGCTGCGGTTAAGCGCATAACGCAAATGCTGTTTGGTGCGGCAGGAGCAGAGGACGAGGGTAAAAAAATGGAGATGGGTGATTGGGTCACGTGGGGAGGGGCATGAGAAAATGAAAATAAGCAGCCCAATGGAAGCATGGAAATATCTGCCGGGGACGAATTGCAAAGAATGCGGTGAGAAAACGTGTCTGGCTTTTGCTTCGCTACTACTGGAGCGGAAGAAGAAATTAGATGAATGCCCACTGCTTTTTGAGCCCAAATACGCAGATAAAGGGAAGAAGTTAGCGGAACTGTTAGCGCCAGAGGTACGGGAAGTGGAAGTAGGAATAGGCGATAAAGCGATAAAAATAGGTGGAGAAGACATCATGCACAGGCATGAATTAACTTTCTTTAACCGAACAGCGCTTGCTTATGACGTCTGGGACACGATGAAGGAAGAAGAGTTAAGAGAGCGCGTACGAGAGATAACGAATTGGCGGAAATTTTATGTCGGTGAATTTTTAAACGTAGATGCGATTGCCGTTCGTTCGGTGTCCGACAATGCGAAAACATTTGCGCAGTGTGTGAAACTCGTGGCAGAAGAAACTGATTTACCGCTTGTGCTATGCTCATTCGATACGAAACAGGTAGAACAAGGATTGAAAGAGGTTTCAGACAGAAATCCGCTGATATATGCGGCAACCGAAGATAACTGGAAACCGTTTCTGGAACTCGCAACGCGATACGAAGTTCCCGTTACGCTGTTTTCCGCAGACCTTGATATGCTGAACACCCTTGCCGTGACGTTCTCCTCGGCTGGCGTGACGAATATCGTGTTGGACCCGGGGACGTATCCAACAGGGAAAGGGCTTGAGGAGACGCTTTCCCGGTTTATAAGGATACGGCGTGCTGGGATAGTGGATGGGAACAAAGGAATTGCATATCCTTTGATGTCCGTGCCTATGACCGCATGGATGGTTAACGGAAACGGAACTGGAACAGGAACGGGAGCTAAAGCGGAAAACACGCTGGAGACTTCTTACTGGGAAGCGATACTCGCAGATTTGTTCATCCTGAAATATGCGGATATAATGATTTTGCACTCAACAGAGCCGCATTCGTTGATACCTGAGCGCACACTGGTTGCGAATATATATACCGACCCGAGGCGTCCAGTAAGCGTAGAGCCGGGATTACGAGAGGTAGGAACTCCAACAGCGGGCGAATCGCCTCTTTTTGTTACTACTAATTTCGCTTTGA
>QEXZ01000218.1 GCA_003160755.1 Methanomicrobiales archaeon | reverse complement strand
GAGCAGCTCAGAGGTGGTATGCGAAAAAGAGGTGTGATAGTGGCAGGTGGACAGGGGAAACTGAAAGGCGAGATATTCAGGATAGCTACAATGGGGAATATAACAGAGCGAGAAGTGATGAGGACATTAGATGCGTTAGAAGTGGTGCTGGAGGAAAATAATTATTATGGCAAAAATACCAAGATTTAGAACGGAAGAGGAGATACGGGAATTTTGGGATACGCATGATTCAGCCGCGTATTTTGAGGATATGGAAGATGCCGAGGTCTATGTGACATTCGTTTTAAGGAATTATGATTGATCTAATAAAAGAACTAATCAAAAAAGAAAAAATAAATTGTGGACACAGATTAACGCAGATTAACACAGATAGATGATAAAAATCAACACGGTTAAACTAGACTAAATCTGCGTAAATCCGTGTAAATCTGTGTCCTAAATAGAAGGGGGTTACACTTTATATACAATGAAAAGGCATGGAGAATCAAATAGGGCGCTTGCAGCTTTTCACTACATTTAGAGAAGATGGAAAACAATATTGGTAAAATCAAGGAAATATCTGAAGGGAAAGCTGATGATTTTGATGAGTGGCTCAGCGAGGAGGGCTAAAAAAGATGAAACTATCGGAAGAAGATGTTGAACTATTTTATAAACTGCATCCTGCACTGCTGTTTTACACTAACCAGCAAAAAGGCGTAGCTAAGGAGGTAACTACAATTGAAGACTTCATGGAGTTGCCAGTAGAAGAAAAAATTAAAGTCAGAGAAATCTTGTACAAGCACCCCAAACTGATTGATTCCTTTGTGAGGGAGAATCCTTTTAATTTCTCGCAGGAGGAGTTAGAAATAGTTAAAAGCTGGAAGAACTTTCTTAAAGACGAGTTCTATTTGTTCCGCTATCTCAAGAAGTATGCCATCTTCCTTGACGATAATTCACCGCAAAAAGCGTACGGGGTGCTTGCACTGAAAAGTGATTTTCAAGATGTAGCGCGTCCCGGGCTTCCTGTTTTTCTCAAAGCGGTTCTTTTACCTTTTAAAGGGCAGATTATATATGATGGTGTTCTGATACCATACCCCGTTAGTTTTGGTCCGGGTATTCGGCATGATTTAAAAGAGGCATATCAAGAAGCAAAAGCGGGATTCGGGATTATTACTTCTCTCCCTTGGGAGAAGAAGGAGGAAAGTGACGTTGAGCGGTTAAAATCGTATTTGAGCAGTGAGGCGATGCGCGATAAATATTGGAAAGAGATAGAGGAACTGATAGAGAAGGATTCAAGTCTTTTGGCGGTTTATCATCAGGAACTGGGTAAAGTTCACGCACGCACGTTTGGCAGACGTTTATCGAAGATAGGGCTGAGGGGTGCTTGGTTTGCCATACTGGAAGGAGAGATAGTCGCGGGTGGCAGCACGAGAGAAGAAGTTGAGCAAATTCTGGACAAGATTATACCGGTTGAGAAGCGGAATTTTGTTTATGTTTTCCGTTTGAGGGGGAGGTAAAAAGATGCGGCGACAAGTCAGGAAGAGCGGAAACGGCATAAAAGTTTTCTCGTTCGATGTTGACGGCACGTTAGTAAGCATGCGATTTGCTGATTGCGTTTGGTTACAGGGCATCCCGGAGGCGTATGCAGCGAAGGAGGGTGTGAGCTTTGAACAGGCGTTTGATTTTGTAAAGAGCGAGTATGACAAAATAGGGGATAACAGAGTAGAATGGTATAAGATGGATTACTGGCTGCAGAAGTTCGGCTTGAGCACGACACGTGAGGAGCTGTTCGGGAAATACAAAGGCGAGGTGGAAATATACGAAGAAGTGGAAAGCGTCTTGAAGGTGCTGAAAGCCGAAGGGTTTAAACTGGTGATAAGCTCAAACGCAGCGATAGAATTTATTGAGTTTCAAATTCGACCGATAAGAAAATACTTTTCGCTCGTGTTCTCAGCAACGTCGGATTTCGGTGCGGTGAAGAAATCCAATGGGTTTTACACACGAGTATGTGAGATTGCAGACGTAAAGCCGCATGAAGTTATTCATATTGGCGACCACTGGGTATTTGATTTTGTCAATCCACGCGAGATAGGTATGACTGCGTATTTTCTGGATAGGGGGAGAAGCAGAAACAGGAACATAAAGGGAGAGGATGATGAGTTCGTTATAAGCAATTTGAATGGGATTCTGGATAAATTCAGAAAGCGATAAATAGGTGAGAGGCAATTAAATATTGTATATCATTAATTTTATTGTACGTGTTTAGCTAACCACAAGATTACACTGATTTTCACGAGAAAATATGAAGATGTAAAACATAAAATGTAAATCTAACCAATATCTTCTGCATAGTACCCTCTTCTTGTGTTAATCTCGTGAAATCTCGTGGTTTTTTTCGCCTCAGCT
>QEXZ01000217.1 GCA_003160755.1 Methanomicrobiales archaeon | reverse complement strand
ACATTTCTTTTAGTCATTTTCATTTTTTCTTCACTCGCCTCTTCTTTTTCTTTCTCATTAAACATGCCACAATAATTGCGTATATCCCGGCGTAGATAATAACTGTGCCACCTACACCCTTGAACAGATGCCCTAAGTAAGGGATTCTTACTCTTGCCACACCTATAACCCATTCAGGTTTTACTGGTTCAATCCCAAGTCCGCTCTGATCTGGAGATGGATTGTTATCACCTTTGGTGATGTATCCCTCGTGAGGAGCAGGTTCACCATTTGGCATCTCTTCCCCTTTTTCTACCCAGGATATTGCTCTATGCATTATTGGAGTTGCGGAAGAAATGCCGTTCGGCTGGTAAATAATTACATCTCCGTAATCGTTAAACGATCTGTAATCGTGTATCTTGCCATCTTCGCAGGTTATGATATTTGTACGCTGGGGCGATTGTATTAAAATCAGATCCCTAACATGCATGTTTGGCTCCATGCTTCCTGACTGCATAGCAAATCCTAAATGCGTTGTTCCTGTCGCTGCGTATGCTGATACTTTTACGGCAACTATCACCACAACAAGTATCAATAAAGCCTTTATCCAAACTTTCATTTTGATTCCCTCCTTCTTTTCATGCCTAAGCCAGCACCAATGAAAATAAGAGCGAAAACAGCGATGGCGGGGATTTGCTCCTGTGACAAGTACCCTGCTATAAAACCTATTGCTCCGACAACAAATAGACCCACTCCCAATATCAACAACAATTCACCAATTTTTCTTTTATCCATTTTATGTTCATCACCACCTCATTTGTTGCTTATTTTCCAGATTCCAATGCCGGATAGTACGCCAATTGCTATAACTGCAGAAAATATAGGATCAATCATTGCTGAAAACAACACGAAAACGAAAAATGCTGCTAAGCCAGTAACAATTATGCCTTCTGTTTTGTCATTCATATCTCTTTTCATCTTTTTCACCTCCTTTTTATGGAATAGTTGTAACTATCCTCTCCTTGCTCAGATATCTGGTTAAGTAGCTTATGAGCGCCAGCAAAAGCACCGCTATGAGCAGCAAAACTCCAACCGCCATCCACGATACAACAAAGCTCCCCGCCATTATGTTTTTAGTAAAAGCGAGAGCACCAAATAATGCCCCAAAAATTAACAGATTTATAATCTGGTTCTCACGCATACCTAGCAGAGAGTGACCGAAACCCAAAAGACCCACGGCAGCAGCTATGAAAGCTGGGACAACAAGAAAGATATGAAGGGCGATGGCAGGCGATGGCAGCAGCATTGACGTTGAAAAGATATTTGCAATTATGGTTATCAGGGCCACCGTCAGTAGGGAGATTAAATAGGCGGGAATAGTAACGCCAACTACTTTTCCTGACCATATTTGTCGCAGGCTAAGAGGCGTGCACAGCAATGTTTCTATAATACCTTCCCTTTTCTCATTGAAAAAAACCCTTCCTGAGAAGAGGTAGCCCATGAATATACCCAGCATCAGCACAAAATAGAAAAGCAGGTTGTTAAATTGATCAAATACCGCAGATTCCTCAACCGTTTTGACCACTGGTGCTGTCATTACACTAAACCACAAGGCAAAAAATATACCTACAAGCATCTGACTTTTGGTTTTTACAATTCCCTTCGTTTCCTTTCTTGCAACAGTAAATATTTTATTCATACTCATCTTTCTCCCCCCGAATGCTTTACAACGTCAAGATAGACGTCTTCCAAAGACTTAGCCAATCTTTTGGCTTCTTCCACACTTATGCCATTATTCACCAGTTCATTGAGAATCTTTGAAGATTTCTCTTCTTTTAGAGTGACAGTAATTCTCAAGCCATCTTCTTCGCAGTCGGACACGTAATCCAAAGAATGCAAGATGTCTAATGCATTCCGGACGTCTGCAGTATCAATAAGAGTAATTTCAAAAATGGGCTTACTAAACTTGTTTCTCAAATGTTCTACGGTATCATAAGCTTTTATCTCTCCATCCTGAAGGATCGCGATTTTTGTGCATACTCGCTGCACTTCATCCAAATCGTGCGAGTTCAGAAATACGGTTCTTTTTTCCTCTGTTGACAAGCGGAGGATGAGGTCTCGCACCATTCGCTGTGCTTCCGGGTCAAGACCGGATGAAGGCTCATCGAAGAATAGAATATCCGGGTTGTGAATCATTGCCCTTACAAGTCCCAATTTCCGTTTCATCCCTTTAGAAAAATTTCCGACCTTATCATTCTTCCTATTGGAGAGCCCTACGAAGTCCAGAAGTTCTTCAATCCTTCTTTTTCTCTCTATGCTATCTGAGAGTCCATAAAGCTGTGCATAGTAATCCAGATTTTCATAAGCCGATAACTTGTCATATACTCCATCATTTTCTAAAAGAAC
>QEXZ01000216.1 GCA_003160755.1 Methanomicrobiales archaeon | reverse complement strand
AATAGCTTTTGAAGTGGTAGTATTAACGCCAGAAGGCGAAGGGCGGATATTTGCACTTGCGGTTGATTCGCGATACAGAGGAAGAGGAGTAGGGCGGGCGTTATTGAAAGCCGCTTTTAGTGTGTTGAGGAGGAGGAAGATAGGGTATGTCCTGCTGGAGGCGCGGGTAAGCAATCAGATAGCACAGAGATTGTATAGAAGTATGGGATTTTTTGAAATTGGCTTTATTCCTCTTTATTACAAAGATGGAGAAGGGGCGATGGTAATGAGAAAGGTGTTGTGAGGAACAGTGAGTGCGAAATGCTAAAAGTAAAACCGCTGGCATTTGATAGCTTTGGTGTGCGGTCTATGGCGACGTTTGTGGAGACCGATGACGTGGCGGTGTTAATAGACCCCAGCGTTTCGTTAGCGCCGAAGAGATATAAGTTACCGCCACATCCGATAGAGGAGCAAAGGATGAGCGAGACGTGGGCAGACATAAAAGAGCACACCGCTCGAAGTGACGTCCTTGTGGTTACGCATTACCACTACGACCATTACAACCCCGATGAGCCCGGGATATACCGGGACAAGATTGTTTACTTGAAACATCCGAAGGAGAAGATAAACAAAAGCCAGGAGAAACGAGCTTCTTATTTCCTGGATAAGTTAAAAGGGATACCGAAATCCATAGATACCGCAGATGGGAAGGAATTTGAGCATGGTTCTACGGGCATAAAATTCTCATCTCCCGTTTATCACGGCACAAATCCCCGGCTGGGGTATGTGGTGGAGGTAAGCATCGCATGCGGTGGTGAGAAACTGGTTTTTACAAGTGACGTTGAGGGTCCTTCCGTGGATGCGCAGGTGGAATTCATCGTTCAGGAAAATCCAGACATCGTTATATTAGACGGACCAATGACGTATATGCTCGGTTTCAGGTATTCGAGGAAGAGTTTGGCGTTGTCCATAGAGAATATGAAGCGGATAATAAAAGAGACCGCGGTAAAAACCATCCTGGTAGAGCATCATTTCATGCGCGACCTGAAATACAAGGAGCGAATCGCAGAGGTGTATGAATACGCAGCGGAAAAGGAAGTGAAGGTGATGTCAGCGGCGGAATATCTTGGGGGTGAGGTGGAGATGCTGGAGGCGAGGAGGAGAGAGCTTTACGCATCAAAAGCGACAACTTTATAAAGTGACAAAACATCATTTTAGATGGTGATAAAAAATGCCGGAAACAATAGTAATATGTAAGGAAGGGACGATAAACTCCTATTTGAGTTCTCTTATCGTCGCTACAAATATGAAGAAAGCAGGGGAGGATATAAGTGTGGTGTTCATGCAAGAGGGGTTGGCGGCGCTGGTGGATAAGAAATACAGGTATGACCCTGGGCTGGAAGGCTATGCGGTGGATATAAAGAAAAATGCAGCGGAGATGGGTGTTCCTTCGGACCCGTTCGAACTGATAAAAATGGCGAGCAGCGCAGGCGTGCCTCTATTTGCCTGTTACGCATGGATGAAGCTCTTAGGAGGAAAACCACCAAGGTTTGAAATCCCTGAAGGGCTGCAGAAGCTGGATTTGCCAGACCTGCTACAAGAATTGGGCAAGGCAAAGAAGGTTATCACGCTTTGATTTGATGATACAATGCGCTGAAGCGATAGTCGAAATAAAGGGCGACCTCGTGTATAAGAGGCGGGTACAGAAGCGATACCGCGTAAAAGAGATAGATGAGCGGATAAGGAGAGAGCGGACAAAAAGCGAAGCGAAACTGATTTCCGAAGCGAGAAGAAAAGGCGTGCCCACACCTATTATTTTCGATATTAACGATTACGAACTCGTAATGGAGCGAATAGAGGGCGATTTAGCGAGAGAGGTGATTGACGAACCGATAAGCAAAAGAATAGGTGAGTTCGTGGGTATACTGCACAAAAACGGCATAATTCATAGCGATTTAACTACTTCTAACGTTATTGTGGGACGAGATAACGTCATTTATTTTATAGATTTTGGGTTATCCTTTATCGAGTCGAGCACGGAGGCAAAAGGCGTGGACGTGCACGTGTTTTTTCAGAGTCTTTGCGGCACGCATGAATCGTATGAACGATTAAAAGAGTCATTTATAAAGGGCTACAAAAGAACATTTTCGGATGCCTCACAGGTGTTGGGAAGGGTAAAGGAGATAGAACGACGAGGGCGGTATGTGGAGAGGAAGTGAGCGGTTTGGCGGGTTAGCGGTTTAGCGGGGTTAGTTAGCCATTTAACTAAGCATCTAAGCCTCTAAAGTATCCTCTTCAAATTAAAGGGTAACTCAAAAATTGCAAATATACAGAATCATCGATAATGCTATCATTTTTGACAGATGCCATACATACACAAAAGTTTTATTATACCTCAATTTCTACT
>QEXZ01000215.1 GCA_003160755.1 Methanomicrobiales archaeon | reverse complement strand
AAACTGGACCGTGAAAACGATGTGGTGGTGATAGAAGGCGCAGGCAGTCCCGCAGAGGTGAACCTTCGCGAGAACGATGTCGTGAATATGAGCATCGCAAAACTTTTAGACGCGCCCGTTGTGCTCGTTGGCGACATAGACAAGGGAGGCGTCTTTGCGTGGATTGTGGGAACGCTGGAGTTGCTTGAGCAAGACGAGCGGGAGTTGGTGAAGGCTATTCTGATAAACAAGTTCCGCGGGGATATAGACATACTCAAACCAGGACTGGAGTTCCTTGAGAAACGAATCAATAGACCCGTGATTGGCGTTATTCCTTATTTCCAGGATATACGGATACAGGAAGAGGACTCTGTATCCTTGTCAGTGGCGAAAGGGAAAAAGACAGTAACGAGCGAGGAAAAAGCGATAACGATAGAAGTCGTTCAGTTGCCGCACATAGCCAATTTCACTGATTTTGATGCTTTAGAAGCTGAGGATGACGTTTCGCTACGTTACGTAGGCGGTGGAGAAAAATTAAGCGAGCCGGATGTGATAATTATACCGGGGTCAAAGAACACGATAGGCGACCTGTCGTACATCGAAAATAGCGGATACGCATCGGAGATAGTGAGGAAGGCGAGGGGTGGGAAGTGCGAGGTTTTTGGAATCTGTGGTGGCTATCAGATGCTCTGTAGCTCTATAACGGACCCGGAAGGCGTGGAATCGAAACTCGGAGTGACCGAGGGGCTTGGGCTGCTGCCTGCCACGACGGTATTTGAAAGTCATGCGCGGAAAATGACGAATCAAGTGCGGGCGATGGCCGACTTGCCGTTCTACACTGGAGAAATAGCGGGATATGAAATACACATGGGCAGGACTTATTTCTCCAATGGTAAGATAAAGAGCGCATTCAGGATATTCGAGCGTTCGGGAGAAAAGGTTATAGATGATGGAGATGGTGGCGGCGGTGCTGCTTATGGCAACGTTATCGGGACGTATATACACGGGATATTCGATAATGATGCTTTCAGACGAGCTTTCCTGGACCACGTGAGAGCGAGAAAGGGGCTGTCTCCGTTGCGTACTGATGAAACCAAAACCAAAACCCAAAGCGAAGACAAAAACAATAGCGGGATTGATTGGGACGCGGAATACAATAAGTTAGCAGACGTCGTGCGGAGCAATGTTGATATGGATAAGCTATACGATATAATATTCGGCAATTATAGATGTTGACATTTATTTAGATTGTGGCGGCTTTGGACCGATGTGGCAGGGTATGGAGCTGTTTATAGAGAAATTAAGAGATCCCATGGGTTATATACAAATTTCAAATCCCCCTATATACTTACCCAACCGGGTAACACTTGTAATCCAAAAATACAAAATAGAAAGGCTTATATAGTGATTCACCATCTCTCCCCTCAGGTGATAAAAAAAATGCATATATCAGATGGTATATTGGCACCAGAATGGTGTTTGGTATGGTTTGCAATCGTTATACCCCTTATTGCGGTGGGTGTATGGCAGATAAAGAGAAGCACAAAAGAGAACGCATCGTACCTGCCGATGCCTGCAAAGATTTGCGATATGCTAAGAATTGATGCTCATAAACATTTCGATTTTGAGTTCAGTAGCGTCAGCGAGCTCGTTGAACGATTGAAGAAGACCGACTATGAACGCCTGAAAACGCTCTTCGACACCCTTGCAGGGAAGTTATCACAGAAAACCGATGCTGATGTTTATGTGTTCGATAACAGTGGAGATATGCTGGCGTGTTTTCCTCAAGCGGAAAATGAAAATTGCAAATTGCAAAGTTTTTAAATCGAAGCAAAGATATTATTAATGGCAAAGGTAGGTGAGACAACAAATGAGTGAAAAGGCGCATAAGTCTAGGTTAAAATCCGTAATTGCAATTGCCCTCACAGCGATTTGTGTCTGTACCGTGCTTATCGGTATCGGTGTTTCGCCTTTGCGGGCTGTTCAGCCGGAAGTTGTACCTGAAACAGGATTACTTGAAAACTACATTACGGTAGAAGTGGAAGGAACGGTCATTCATTACCAAAAACAGTCTTTCTGGAATGAAAGCGAATTTTTAGCGATTTTTGAGAATAAGAAGGAGTTTAAAAATGCAGTAATTCAGGACTTCGATGAAAAAATGTATCATGAACAAGGAGAATCGGCTGTTGGTGCAGATGTAGAATTTGACGAAGCGAAAAGAGCGACTGTTTTAAAATGCGATGTTCACGATGCGATAACGAAAAGCGATGACAGTTACCGAGCAACTTTTCTTTGGCTTTTGCGACCTCTTGGATTGAGCTTCATCAATAACAATTTCGGGGAATCCAAAGAAGGACTTTCCTGGGATGGAGAAGTTGCTGGCACCCCAACAAGCATTACCATTAAATTACCGCCACAAGAAT
>QEXZ01000214.1 GCA_003160755.1 Methanomicrobiales archaeon | reverse complement strand
TCGCAGGCATCACCGCTTCCAATCCAATACAAACGGCTTTTATTAGTTGCAGCACGTTCTTTACTATCTCGCCACATCGTTCTCTACCCGCATCACCCTTTTTTATCAAATGCCAGGGCTCCTCTCGTTGAAAAAAACTGTTACCAAAATACGCAAGTTTCATCGCGGAATCAACGAGCTTCTTAAATTCGTATTCATCTACCGCTCTCGTCTCTTCCTCCTTCGTACGCTCTATCGCAGCAAAAACATCCTCGTCTATTTCGCCTTCGGGAACCACGCGGAAATTTTTGTATGCAAATGATATAACTCGATGAACAAGGTTTCCCAGAATCGCTACTAACTCGTTATTCACACGCATAGAAAAGGAGTCCCAGGAGAAATTCAATTCCTTTGTGTGGCTTGATTGTGCCACTAAATAATACCGTAACGTATCGGGATGGAATCGTTCTAAAAACTCCTTTACCCATACCACGTTCCCGCGGCTCTTTGAAAACGTCCCCCCATTTATCTTTACCATTCCTGACGCAACAACGGCGTCAGGCAGTGAATAACCCGCTCCTTTGAGCATTGCCGGCCAGAATATGCAGTGATGATATATAATGTCCGTACCGATAAAATGCACAATGGTCGCTTTGTTTCCTTTCCAGTACTTCATCCATTCGTCCCCTCCACCTCCTCCCCTTCCGCCTAACAACTCCTCAGTGGAAGATATATATCCTATGGGTGCATCAACCCAGACATAAACAACGAGGTCGTTCCTGCCCGGGAATTTCACGCCCCATTCCAGAGCTCTCGTTATACACCAATCGCGTAGCTCCATCTTTGTCCATTCCAGCGCGTAGTTTCTTGCATTCCGGGTACCACCTAATTTATCTAAATAAGAAATGAGGAAATCGGCGAACGAGGAAAGTCGGAAGAAGAAATGTTCCTGCTGCTTGAAATCTGCTTCGTTTCCACAAATCTTGCATTTCGGCTCTATTATCTCCCCGGGCTCAAGGTGCTTACCGCATCCCTGGTCACATTCATCTCCTCTTGCCATAGCACCGCAGTAGGGGCATTTTCCCTCCACATATCTATCAGGTAGAAACCGGCCGCAGGTATTGCAAAACGCCTGTTTTGTTTCCTCCTTATGTACGTACCCGTTCTCTATTAATTTCTTTACTATCTCTGTCGTCCTTCTATGATTGCTTTCCGAATCAGTCCGTCCATAATAGTCGAAATTAACGTTCAGAGCTTGAAACATTCGTTTAAAATGCTTATGATACCGCTCAACGACCTCTTCAGGTGAAATACCTTGCGCTTCGGCACTCAGCACAATCGGCGTCCCGTGCGTGTCAGAACCACCTATAAAAATAACGTCATAACCCCTTTTCCGCAGCATCCGCACGTAAATATCCGCGGGGACGTAAGTCCTGAGATGCCCTATGTGACACTCTCCGTTAACGTAAGGTAGTGCACAGGTTACCAGAACCGGCTTTTCGATTGGGATCTTCATTTGTTTATTGTTGTATAAAATAATATGATTTCTCTTTGGTAAAGCTTCCTTTTTGAAAGAAAGGTTTTTTGTTAAACGCCAAACATCATCCTGAGTGTATTTCTCACGGCAGGAGCGAGACCAATGACGAGCAGAGCCAACAGAACGAGATTCTTTAGTTCTCTTTCTTTCTCGTCAAATTGCGTATCCAACAAGTATAACACGGGGATTAGTATTACGAACTTGAGAGGATACATTCCGGCTGCTGAGCCCACATACTTTACAATAATGCCCTCTATCACGTGCTTTCCACTGTAACCCAGTTTATCAATACCAATATACGAAGAAGAAGCATCGAGCAGATGAGCAGCTAAAATAGATGCGTTCAGCTTCTCTGTTAGAAAATTCACACCAAATTTTGTTGCAATTCCGTATATCACGAGCAATATTATGCCGGAAATGCCAATGACGGCAAAGAGAACCCACGGTAAAACTATCTCTTCCGCCTTTAATAGAATCACCAGGTTTGCGAAAAACCATATTCCCCCAGCCAGACCAAAAATCGCAAAACACCTCAAACCTAAAACCTCACACTTCACACCTATACTGTTCGATCTGGATAATTCTACCGATATTGTAAGTATGGTAATGCAGCAAAAGAACAGAAGAAAATAAATTAGCGGTGTTATCAGCAGGTAGCTCAGGGGAGGCGAAAACAATTCTGCATCTTCCATTACCCTCAAGCTTGCACCAACGAATATGTAAGGCGATACAGCAGCGATAAACGGTTTGTTTATCTCTATATCGAGCTTCTTTAGTATTTTTAAGGTCAAAAACAGGCACAACACCAGTAATAAAGCCCACGTTAGCGTGTTTACCGGGTTGTAGCCTGTGTCATGGGTTATAGGATGGATGTAGTACGTGTTGACAAATTGTCTTATCAGTTCGAGCATAGTGTGTTATTTGTATAGTTAGGATAAAAAA
>QEXZ01000213.1 GCA_003160755.1 Methanomicrobiales archaeon | reverse complement strand
TTAGGCATCTGATAAAAATACGAATAAAATTAGGATTTTATACGTATTTCCTCTCCACCAGTACTTCAGCATTCAATATGGACGCACCCGCAGCACCTCGTACCGTATTGTGACCCTGTGCAATGTACTTCACCTCATTCTCCATTCTTCCTGCTCTTATTCTCCCTACCGATATGCTCATCCCCTTCCCAGCATCACGGTCTAACTTTGGCTGCGGTCTATCCGGCTCCTCACGCAGTATTATAGGCTTCTCAGGAGCAAAAGGCGTTTTTATGTCGGTGGTGAAGTCATTAAACGCCTTCTTAGCTTCTTCTTCCGTTACGCCTTCCTTGAACTTTATCCATATCGCCTCGGTATGACCATCCATCACCGGAACGCGATGACAAGAAGCACACACGTTGAATGCGGCGTTTTTTATTCCTGAACCTTCTTTTTCCACTGTGCCGAGGATCTTCAGCGGTTCACTTTCCATCTTATCTTCTTCGCTTTCTATAAATGGTATCACGTTATCCAGAATCGCCATTGAAGGCACACCTGCATATCCCGCACCCGATACCGCCTGCATAGTCGACACCCGCACTTCTTTTATCCCGTATCTCATCAGCGGTTTCAAACTCAACGCCATGACGATGGTCGAACAGTTAGGATTTGTTATGATGAATCCATCCCATCCCCGCTTCTCTTTTTGCACCTCGATTAATGCTAAGTGGTCGGCATTTATCTCAGGAATGACCAGAGGCACATCAGGCTCCATTCTATGCACCGAGACATTACTTGCCACGCAATATCCTGCCTGTGCACATCTCTTCTCCACCTTGCTTGCAACCGAGCCAGGCAAAGCAGAGAACATAATTGCGATGTCTTCGTTCTCTGAAGTATCCACATCGTTCAGCGATTGCACTACCATCTCCGCTGCTTCCGCGGGCATCTCATAGGGAAGAAACCACTTCGATACCTCGCGGTATTTCTTACCCGCACTTCGTTCAGAAGCAAACAGCGATTCGAGTTCAAACCAGGGGTGTCCGTCCAAAAGCTGCACAAATCGCTGCCCTACGCTTCCGGTCGCACCTAATACTCCAACTTTTATTTTTTTCATTGTATATAAAGTATAACTTCCTTCTATTTAAGACACGGATTAACACTGATTTACGCGGATTTATTTACGTTGAACACGGTTAATTTTTATCATCTGTGTTAATCTGCGTTAATCTGTGTCAACAATTTAGTTTTTTATCTTTCCTTTATTTGTGAAATTATTTAAAGGTTTTTATGCTGTATATATAACTAAAGAATTATAGAGTAGATATACAGAGGAGAGGTGAGAAGCGAAAATGGCAAGATTCCCGGAGGCGGAAGCAAGACTCTTCCGTGTGAAAATATGCATGGACTGCAATGCAAGGAATGCGCCCAGAGCGACGAGATGCAGGAAATGCGGGTCAAAGGATTTGAGAATGAAATCCAGTCACAGAGGAAAGTAAACAGGTTTGGAGTGGTGAAGGTGAATGCTGTGAGCTGTGAGTTCAATTAGCGGTTTAGAATGTCCGCGGGTTTAGCCGCGGTTAGATAACCGGAAGAAACAAATAAACCACGCCTTCTTGTACAAATCCGGAATTTGAACCCAAACGAGGAGAATCTCATGATATGATGCGAAAAGGCAAAATAATCGCGGTAGCGGGGAAGGGGGGAACAGGGAAAACAGCTATTTCCGCACGGTTAATCACGGAAATCCTGAAACTTGCAGGTCAGGACGTTTGCATATTAGCCGTGGATGCGGATGCCGATTCAAACTTGCCTGAGGCACTTGGGATATCGTATAATAAGACGGCGGGTGATGTAAGGGAGGGTCTGTTGGAGGATAAGCATCGGGACGTTACGTTAGACGTGAGGTCGCAATTCGAGGGTAAAATAGCGGCGATAATAGAAGAGGAAGAGCAGTATGACCTACTGGTTATGGGCCGCCCTGAGGGACCGGGCTGCTACTGCCCGGTAAATCACATCATACGTATGATTATAGACACGTTGACGAAGAACTACGATTACACGATAATAGATTGTGAAGCGGGTCTGGAGCACCTCAGCAGAAGAACGACAAGGGACGTTGACGTGATGCTTGTCGTGCTGGACACAACGCTGAAGAGCATAAAAACCGCATTGCGGCTCAGGCAGATTGCCGAGGAAATAGATGCTGACGTGAAGCAAATGATGAACATAGCGAATAAAATACCTGAGGGCATGGAGGCGATGATAATAGAAGAAGCGAAGAAATACGGTCTCACCATAGAGGAAATAATACCTTTTGACCCTTTAATCCCGGAATACGACTTTAAAGGCATACCAATCGTGGATTTACCTGACGATGCGCCGTCGGTTATCGGTATAAGAAGAATAGCGAGAGCTATAATGTGAGGGTGTATATTATGGTCATTCCAAAAAGTAACCACAAGATTACACAGATTTTCACAAGAAAACAGAAAATAAATTATAGAC
>QEXZ01000212.1 GCA_003160755.1 Methanomicrobiales archaeon | reverse complement strand
ACAATGCGTAAACTTGGTGTTGTAAGTGGAGATGTGATAGAAATAGAAGGCAAGAGTATTGCTACTGCTATTGTATGGCCCGGGTATTCCCCAGACAGCAAAAAATCAATCATACGCATAGATGGGAATATAAGAGGCAATACGGGTGTCGCCATAGATGACCACGTGCGAGTGAAAAAGACGACGGTGAAGGATGCAAAAAGAATTACACTTGAGCCTACACAGCCCGTGCGAATTGCAGGTGGTGAGAGATACCTGGCAAGGATACTGAAAGGACGGCCAATTACAAAAGGGCAGATTATACGGGTCGAAATGCTTGGCAATCCCATTACTTTTGTCGTTACCAATACCGTTCCTTTAGGCACGGTAGTACCGCAAATGGACACTGAGATTATGCTTCGTAAACCGAGAGAAGTAGCAGTGGGCGTCCCTCACGTGACTTACGAGGATGTTGGTGGGTTAAAGCGGGAGATAGGCATGATAAGGGAGATGATAGAACTGCCACTGAGACATCCTGAGCTATTCGAACGATTAGGGATAGAGCCGCCGAAGGGTGTTCTCCTGCACGGACCCCCAGGAACGGGAAAGACATTAATAGCAAAAGCAGTGGCAAGTGAAACCGACGCAAATTTCTTTTCTATTTCAGGCCCTGAGATAATGAGCAAGTTTTACGGAGAAAGTGAGAAACACCTGCGAGACATATTTGAGGAAGCGGGTAAAAATGCACCTTCTATTATTTTTATTGACGAATTGGATTCCATTGCGCCAAAGCGGGGGGAGACGACGGGAGAAGTGGAAAGGCGAGTAGTAGCCCAGCTTCTTTCTTTGATGGACGGGCTGGAATCAAGAGGGCAAGTAGTGGTGGTAGGCGCGACAAATCGTGTAAATGCACTGGATGAGGCATTAAGAAGAGGAGGTCGGTTTGACCGTGAGATAGAAATAGGCATTCCGAACAGGAATGGTCGTGAAGAGGTATTGCAAGTGCATACGAGGGGAATGCCACTGGCAGAGGACGTAAATCTAAAGGATCTCGCGGACCTCACACATGGATTTGTCGGTGCGGACCTCGCCTCGTTGTGTAAAGAAGCTGCGATGTACGCACTACGAAAAATACTGCCTGAGATAGACATAGAGAAGGAGATACCACCGGAAGTGATGGAAAAGCTGAAGGTTACAAAAGAAGATTTCAGTGGAGCGTTAAAGAACACAGAGCCTTCTGCACTCAGGGAAGTCTTTGTAGAAGTGCCGAATGTGAAGTGGGACGACATAGGGGGTTTAGAGAACGCGAAACAGGAATTAAAAGAAGTCGTGGAATGGCCACTTAAATATCCCGCTGTTTTCTCTCGTTTGAATACCAAACCACCGAAAGGTATTCTCCTGTTTGGACCGCCGGGAACGGGAAAGACGATGCTGGTGAAGGCAGTAGCGAACGTGACCGAGGCGAATTTCATCTCGATAAAGGGACCGGAACTGCTCTCGAAATGGGTTGGCGAGAGCGAGAAGGCGGTTCGTGAGATTTTCAGAAAGGCGAAACAAGCCGCTCCTTGCATTATCTTCCTCGATGAACTGGATTCTATTGCACCTGTGAGAGGCGCCGGGTTCGACTCGCACGTGACAGAGCGAGTGGTTTCGCAGTTGCTGACTGCGATGGATGGCTTGGAAGAGCTAAAAGAAGTGATTATCATAGCGGCGACAAACCGACCTGATATGGTAGACCCCGCACTGCTGCGACCCGGCAGGCTTGACCGATTGATATATATACAACCGCCGGATGAAGAGGGGAGGAAGAAAATTTTCGAGGTTCATCTCAGAGGCAAGCCGATAGGGGCGGACGTGGATGTAGAGGAACTTGCGAAACGAACAGACGGATATGTCGGTGCGGACATAGAAGCAATCGTGAAAGAAGCGGTGATGAGTGCTTTACGCGAGTTCATCACCTCAGGAATAAGTGAAGAGCACGTGAAAGAGGCGATAAAGAACATAGTGGTAAAGAAAGAGCATTTTGAAACAGCGATTAAGAGCGTAAGGCCAACTGTAACGCCAGAAGCGAAGGAGGAGTTCGAAGGGAAAGCGGAGGATTTCGTGAAATACGCTTATGCATAAAACTTTCTTTCACAAAGAAAGTTTTATCAAAGAAATATACTCTTTCTTAGCACAGGTTCTTTCTTTAGAAAGAAAGTGTTTTCTAAAACATATTTAAAAATGAGTGACAATATGAGACATACGTGGTTTAGCTAAAAATGAAAAAACATCAAAAGAGGATAGCGGCACCCCGTAGCCGGCGAATAGAAAGAAAAACCGCCTACTGGACGGTAAAACCCCAACCAGGACCACATCCCGGGGACAGAAGCGTGCCCTTGCTTTTGCTCGTAAGGGACGTGCTGAAGTTAGCGGATAACAGTAGAGAAGCGAAAAGGGTATTGAATGAGGGCAATATCATAGTTAATGGAAGAGTGAGAAAAGACCATAAGTTCCCCGTGGGTGTCTT
>QEXZ01000211.1 GCA_003160755.1 Methanomicrobiales archaeon | reverse complement strand
TGATTGTTTCCGGGTTGACGCTCGCACTGATGATGGCGAACGGTGGTGCCGCGTGGGACAATGCGAAAAAGATGATAGAGGACGGTTATTTAGGCGGTAAGGGCAGCGATGCACATAAAGCGGCAGTGGTTGGTGATACGGTTGGTGACCCGTTCAAAGACACCGCAGGTCCCGCAATCAATCCGCTGATTAAGACGATGAATATGATTGCAATCCTATTTTCTTCGTTATTCCTGTTTTATAGTTTTATTTAAATGTATCACATCTCTTTTATTACATAGAAAATGGAAAAGAGCTACAGCGCTAAGGATATTCATGTGTTAAAGGATTTAACTGCGGTGCGAAAAAGACCTTCAATGTATATCGGCGATACCAGCACCCGCGGTCTTCACCATTTAGTGAACGAAACGATAGACAACAGTGTAGACGAAGCGTTAATCGGTTTCTGCACATCCATTGATGTGATAATTCATCATGACGATTCCGTGACGGTAACGGACAATGGAAGAGGTATTCCCGTTGACCTGCACGAGGAGTACAACCTCTCTGCAGTGGAAGTAGTAATGACGAAGCTGCATGCAGGCGGCAAATTCGATGGTAAGGTTTACAAAGTGGCTGGGGGGCTGCATGGTGTCGGTATTTCAGTTGTAAATGCGTTGTCCAAATGGCTGGAGGTAGAGGTAAGGAGAAACGGGAGCAGATATTTTCAGCGATACGAGCGCGGGAAACCCGTATGCGAATTAAAAAATCTGGGCAGTTCCGGCGGAGATGATGGTACTGGGACAAAGGTAACGTTCAAACCCGACAGTGAGATCTTCGGTAGTTATCATTTCGATTTTAATGTTTTAGCAACGAGACTGAGAGAGCTGGCTTTTTTGAATCGCGGGCTTTCGCTCAGCTTAACAGATGAAAGGACGGGTGACGAGAAGACATTTAAGTATGAAGGCGGCATTGCTTCGTTCCTGGAATATATAAACCGGGATAAGAGGGTGCTGCACAGACCTATACTTTTTGAAGACGAGAAGGATGAGGTTAAAGTGGAAATCGGGGTGCAGTATAACGACAGTTATACGGAGAACATCTTCTCGTTTGTGAACAATGTGAAGACCATAGAGGGTGGCAAGCATCTGAGTGGATTTAAAGCGGCGTTGACGAGGGCGTTTAACGAATACGGTAGAGCGAGTAGCATGCTTAAAAAAGTCAGTCTGGATGGCGAAGACGTGCGAGAAGGGCTTGTGGCGGTAATAAGTTTAAAGCTAAGAGACCCTCAATTCGAGGGGCAGACAAAGACGAAACTTGGAAATAGCGAGGTAAAGGGTATTGTAGAATCAATTGTGCGGGAACACCTGTGGGAGTTCCTGGATGAGAATCCAAGTGATGCGAATGCGATAATACGTAAAGCATTGGAAGCGTCAAGGGCACGTGCAGCAGCACGGCATGCACGTGAAATCGTAAGGAAGAAGGATTCTTTTATTGATTCGCTGCCCGGGAAGCTTGCGGACTGCTCGGAGAAAGACCCCGCGAAAAAGGAGATTTATATCGTGGAGGGCGACTCAGCCGGCGGTTCCGCGAAACAGGCACGAGATAAGCACTTCCAGGCTATTCTGCCCATACGCGGTAAGATATTGAACGTGGAGAAGGCGAGGCTGGACAAGATATTAAAAAGCAATGAAATCCGTACGCTTGTTACTGCGCTGGGTGCAGGGGTAGGCGAGGATTTTGAGTTGCAAAAAGCTCGCTATAATAGGGTAATCCTAATGAGTGATGCAGACGTGGACGGTGCGCATATAAGAACGCTATTGCTTACTTTCTTCTATCGGTACATGCCGGAGTTAGTAAGCACGAACCACGTGTATATCGCGTTACCGCCGTTGTATATGATAAAGAAAGGCAAAGAAACGAGATATGCGTTTTCTGATGACGAATATGCGAACGTTCTGAAAGAACTAAACGTGGAGGAAGGCGATGTGGGCGTGAAAATACAGCACTACAAAGGTCTGGGTGAGATGAATCCCGAGCAATTATGGGAGACTACGATGAATCCTGTTACAAGAGGCATAAAGCGGGTGAATTTAGCGGATGCTGCCGAAGCGGACTGGTTATTCACGGTACTGATGGGCGAAGAGGTAGCGCCGAGAAGGAAGTTCATACAGGCACATGCGAAGGAAGTGCTGAATCTGGACGTGTAAATGTTTTTTTTTAAAAAAAGAAAAATATTTTCCCCTGGTTATTTTCGACAAGAGGAAAAATCGTTCCAATCTTACTTAACTTACCTACACATTCTCGACTAAAATCTTTTCGGTCGATGTTTCTGGTAACATTCCTGACAGTAAACAGGTCGAGAGCCATCTGGTTTAAATGGTACTTGACATTCTTCCCCGCAGTCCGCACAAGTAACCGTGTGCATCTCTCGCGGTGGACGATCAAAACCCTGTCTTCTTCCGCCAACATTTCTTTCGCTCATCATATTATACCTCCTTGTTATTATAGTGGACTCTT
>QEXZ01000210.1 GCA_003160755.1 Methanomicrobiales archaeon | reverse complement strand
TGCACAGTTCAATCTTCAGTTCAACAGCTCGATTGTTAATGTGAACAGCGTGATGGAAGGCGAGCTGTTCAAGCAGAATGGTGCAAACACGTTCTTCAATTCTGGAACGATAGATAATGTAGCTGGAGTTGTTACGCATGTTTGGGGGAACATTCTTAATACATCGGGCGCACCAAAGAATGTATCAACCTCGGGCACTTTTGCAATTATTAACATCACCGCAAGCAGCACTGCTGCTGGAACATCACCTCTTGCGCTAATAGGCGTACCACCTATCTCCGTTCTGGTTAGCGATCCCGAAGGCAATGCCGTGCCGATTAGTGTGATAAATGGAACCATGAAAGTAAACCGTGCGCCTGAACTTGATTCAATAGGCGACAAATCTATTGATGATGTGGCAATTGCAGAAGAAACAGTGAAGGGCACGAGGAAAGGAAACTATACGCATACACATGCTTCTGACGATGTGTACGAATCCATTACCGAGGTTGAAAGTAAAGGAAACCCAGCCGAAAGATACAGCTATTTAGAACATAAATGGACGATTGATGTAACCGGTGATAGTGACTTTGTATTCCATGTCGAGGCATATCAAATAGATACAGGCGAGAATGACCCCTTTATGTTTGCATATTCCACTGACGACAGCACCTACACTCCAATAGTAACGGTTACCAAGACCACTGATGACAATACGTATCAGACCTACACCTTTACAGAATCGATTACCGGCACAGTCTATATCCGTGTGAAAGATACTGATCGAACTGCTGGAAACAAAGTTTTAGACACTATATCAATCGACCACATGTTCATCAGATCGAAAAGCAGTTCACCAAGCTATGGAGTTACTGTTACGGTTGATGAAGCATCTCAACAAGTAAAGCTTGGGGAGAGTACGACATACACGGTAAGGGTGAAGAACACAGGCGACTTTGAGGCATCATATAGCGTTGTGATGAGCGGAACTGCGGTAGACGAAGCTACAATAACTGTCAGCCCACTTAGTTGGAACACAGGGACTTTAGCGCCAAACGCAGAGGATATGCAGACCGTCACGGTTTCCACAACTTCAAGCACTCCTGAGACCACATACACGTTGACTGCAACAGCTACGTGCGAGCAGGATGCAAGTGTTAAAGATTCAGCCACTTCCGAGCTCGGGGTTTCATCCGCAACAAACGCCATGCACGTTGCCAGCATTGACATGTCACTGAAAACAGCCGGACCGAACACAAACGCCAGAGCACTGGTAACGATTGTTGATGCTACTGGAACGCCAGTCGACGGCGCAACAGTGTCTGGTCACTGGAGTGGTGCAACCACCGACACCGATTCCGGCACGACAGATGCAAGTGGACCGGTATCATTGAGTTCGGATAAGCTGAAAAATGCGCCAAGTGGAACAACCTTCATTTTCACAGTGGATAACGTAACGAAAGAAGGAGGGGCATACAACTCTTCGGCAAACGTGGGGACAAACGATAGCATAACAGTACCATAAATGCAAATTTTAAAAGGAGGTTTTTTTCACCTCCTTTGTCTTTTATTTTCTTGCCCTTCATATATACTACCCTTTAAGTCACTATACCCCGTAAATTAAGTACGGAGCCTATAACCCAAGTTTCAATATACGTCCATCATAGGATATAAAAGCTTTTTTATCTTTTAAAAACCTAAAGTCTGCTAAAACTTAGGCTTAGGAGCAAAGCCGGCCACGCCGAAGAACGTGCAGCATTCCGCTCCACCATTTGCTCCGCTGCTCCAACTCCGCTACCGCAGCTCCGCAAAATCAATTGCACCTTGCAGAATGCAGTTGTAGAAAATTTTGCAGAAAAAGCTGCATGGTGGGCTGCGATGTGCTACGCGGGGTTGCATCTGAAGTATAAAAGTTGCACCTAAAGTCTTGGCTTTAAGCCCTTTCTTCTAATTGCTCCACTTTCCAGTTTTTATTTAAAAAAATAAGAAACAGCACCAGTAGAAGAGAAATAATATTAGCTCTGTTTACAGTCGTTACGAATGTTAATCTATCACCTTCTCACAGCTTATTTCATATCCCCTTCGCTTTTTGCCTGCATCGCTTGTCAAGTAAATATCCTTTGGGAAGAACTCAGGAGGTACAATAGACTTCTAAATTCCCTCAATAACATCAATTAATTTAGTGTAGAACATCCTATCCCTAATTAATGGAACAACTTCCTTTGGCAGACTATGTATGTGTTTTGAATACTCCTTATTCTTGAGAGAGACCTCTATTCCCTTTACCACATCAGGAATTATTCCTTTATCACCGAAAACATGATTTATTTTTTGCTTGCTGGTCTCAATATCCAACTCCTTGTTTGTTTTCACCATCATACCGAGGTCATACAAGTCCTTGAACGCTTTTCTGTCCTTGAACGCCATTAGTTTATCGGCGAATAAATCGCCCACGGACAAACACTTGAATTGCAATCCTTTTTTGTATTCCGGGTATTTCTGTATCTTCAACGTAATATCTTTTAGTTCCCACTTTAGAGC
>QEXZ01000021.1 GCA_003160755.1 Methanomicrobiales archaeon | reverse complement strand
AGCCAGTATGCGAGGCACGAGAGCCACCCAAGAATATGCTCGCGGCAATGGGCATAACTGCCTTTTTGTGCACCCTGCTCGGGGTGTATCCACAAGTACTTTACAATATTCTCCCTTATCCTGTTGATTACGTTCCTTATGCACCGGGTCACGTGGTAGCAATGTGCCAGATTCTTTTGTTCACTTTCGTAGCGTTTTGGCTATTAAGAGCAATGCTTCATGGCACACCCACAATCACGCTTGACACAGACTGGTTCTACCGAATACCAGGAAAAAAGGTCATAAGGTTCTGTGAAGGACCGCTGATGACGTTTGCGAACTACATTGACCAGAATGTAATGAGAATGGCGGGCTTTATCGTCTGGGTCAGCAGGAATCCGTTTGCCGCGTTAAGAATAAAGGGAGAAGAGGTGAGGCTGAAGGTGGAGAAACCTGTTGCTACTCCAGAAAGGACTGCGGAATATGAGCGAGGTTTGGAGGAGGTGAAGAAGCGGCAGCCCGCAGAAGAGCCAATGGTAAGATTAAGCATTGGGACCGCAATGCTGCTGGCGCTTATCTTTATCGCTTTATATTTGATAGCTATGTTTATACATGGGTGGCTTATAAAATAAAAATAGGAAAGGAGAAGATACCCGGGAGAGCTTCCAAGATTAACTTTAGGGGTTCCTCTCCTCTTGCTTCTTTTGTTTTCTGCAATTTTTTGGTCTTGTATTTGCTTGTATAAAAAAGTCGAGAATACCTGACTACCGAGCAGTTCAACCAGCAGCAGTTGGTATTGACTCGCTCATGCGCTCGAAGGTGCTTCTTTGTTTCTTATTCCTGCTTAAGTCTCTTAAGAACCTCCGTGGCATAATTTGCAGTTGTTGTAGACATTGCGTTGTTAAAAACATCCTGTATAGCGGGTATCCCTTTCTCTCCGTATGTCGCTAAAATATCAATTATTTCCATCTTCCTCTTGACAGGGGTGTCTTGCATACTTGCCATACCTTCCATTCTCAATTTATGTATCTCTTCTTCTTTTGTCATTTTTACCACTTTTTATATTGGTCTAAAGGTCTATAAGGGGCTTTCGGTTTTTTTATCCCGTGTCACGTAAGTAACGTATGCTCAATAAAGAGTGGAAAAAATCAAAACAAAACTTTCTTAAAATCGTTTATATAAAAAGGCGTTATATATAAAAGAAAGCAATTTTAATTGTAATCATGACAAAAGCGAAGATACCACCTGAGCTGGTAGAGGCGTTGTCCGCGAGGAGAGGTTCCTCTTTGCTGATAAGGGGAGCGCCGGGAACAGGTAAAACAATGCTTGCACTTGAGTTGATTCGCTCGTTTGGAGAACCCAATGCCGTTTACCTTTCAACGAGGGTCTCTCCTTCATCCCTTTACGAGCAATTTCCTTGGCTGGGCGAAAGTATTCCTCCGGTGGACGTAATAGATGCCACGAAACTGTACGTTTCCGCAGATATAATCCCGGGAATTCAATCTTTCCCGGATACGATTTATTCCAGGTTAGGGAAAATAAAAAAACCCGCTACCGTTGTAATTGATAGCTGGGAGGCGATAACAGCTCAGGTAGAGCGCGAAAAGGAAAAGATGGAATCATTGGCAGCAGCAGTAACAGAATTAGCAAGGCATGAAGAAATGAATTTAATACTCGTTTCAGAGAAGTTCGGAGTTACACCCACAACGTTTGATTACATGGTAGATGGTGTAGTAACGCTCAGCCGTCTAACGATGGACCACCGAAATGCAAGAGAGCTGGAACTGGGGAAATTAAGGGGTGTAAGGATAAATCAGCCGAGATACCCTTTTACCTTAGAGGGTGGCAGGTTTCAATACATCGAACCGTTCAAGCGAAAAAGTGTAGAAAAAAAACTGAGGGTGAAGCCCGTGGAAAATACCGAAACACACATATCCACGGGCAACGTGGAGATGGATACAATCCTGGGTGGCGGATTCGAAAGAGGGAGCTTTAATGTAATCGAGATGGGAGATGATATGTCCATCTGGGGATACCAGTCAATCGTCATTCACATGCTCATAAACTGCATAGAGCAAAAGAATCACTGCATCTGCCTTCCATGTTGTGGCTGGGATGAGAGACATTTAAGGGAGCAGTTGCTACCTTTTGTAAGCGAAGAGGATTATATGAAATATATGACGGTCTTTGAGATAGGACCTGCTAAAAGGGAATATGAGATAAGTGAAAACGTAAGATTTTTGGAGGGCAAGTCAATAGAATTGGATTGGGGAGTAATTAGAGACTTCGTATCTCAATTAGAGCCTCCTGTTCTGACCTCTATTGGAACAGACATGTTAGAGCATCCATACCAGTTGAAGGAAAAGGGAAAACTGGGAACCATGGTGAAATGGCTGTCCCGTGTGATGACGGATACGAGAGCTGCTGGGAACGTGGTTGTCCTTGGAGTAAATCCAAAGCTTGAATTGTGCGGAGAACTGACTCATCTTTCGACCACATACCTTAAGTTAGCTGAACTTGATACCACTGTTGTCCTTTACGGCGTTCGCCCTGCGACTGGTTTGCATTGCCTGGAAACTATTGTCACTGATGACAGTATTAAATTGGGGCTTATACCTTATGTATAAAGAAAGAAGAGAGGAGAGAATACGATGGAGATAGACGTGCAGGTAATGGTGGGTAGCAATGTAATCATCACGTTTGGCAGGGTGGACATCGAATTAACAAAGGAGCAGGCGGAGAAATTAAAGGTACTTCTTGTAAATGCCCTTGAGCGAGGTGAGCGTGATCTTCCCCTCCGCGGGGTCAACAAAAGCAAGTAAAGTCCTTTCGGTGAATAAGAAGAAGTCATCGCCACATTTCCTCTTTATCTCTTCTATGCTCTTTGAGTCAAAATAAATCCGTTTTCCTCTTTCATCTCCCGCACATTGCATAGAAGCTATAAGTTCAATAATCTTGTTCTCCTCATGCTCTTCTTCAGCCATTTTATCTTCTTCCCTTAGCCCTTCGTTTTTGCCTCTGTATATTATGTATAATATATCTTCCTTCTATTTAATCTGTGTTAACAATAAATCTTTTTAAACGATAGGGGCATAGTGAAATTGTACAGTTGCTTCGTTAAGTGAGGGGTAAAGGACAAATGTTTTTATCAAAAGAGAAGAGGGTAAGAGACGTGATGACGAGGGGTGTCGTTACTGTATCGTTTGACACACCGGTAAGCGAAATTGCAAAGATTCTGGTAAGGGAGTGTATATCAGGTATCGCGGTAACTGCGCCAGACGACGAGGTGGTGGGAGTTATATCGGAGATTGATATCATTAAAGTTTTTGACAAAGATTGGGACAAATTAACGGCAGAAGACGTTATGTCCTCCGTTGTAAGGACAATAGACCCGGAAACGACGTTAAGAAAAGCCGCAGTTATTATGCGCGATTTGAACATCCACCGGTTATTGATTCTTTCTCTAAGGCCCGCTTATGGCGTTCCCATAGGGATATTAACGGCAAGTGACATACTAAGAGAGAGCATCAAGTAAAAAAAAAACCACGAGATTCCACGAGAGGGGCACAAGACCAGAAATCAGAGAATAGAAAACAAAATTCTGACTTCTTCTATCCTTCACATTTTCTCGTGGAAATCGGTATAATCTTGTGGTTTTAAAAATAGAACTCTCTCACATATTCCGGCTTCCTTGTCAATAGGTCGCGAATACTTACGATACCCACGAGCATTCCTTTTTCAATCACTGGCAGTCGTTTTATGCGTTTTCGCGCAGCGAGTTTGCACGCTTCATCCACGGATGTTTCCGCCTCGATAGTAACCAGAGGGAATGCCATTATCTCTTTTGCCTTCACTTCGCTTGCCCTTCTATCCTTCAATAGAACTTTCAATGCGATGTCACGCTCAGTAATAATTCCTGCTGGTTTACCCTCCTTTGTTATCACTACACTCCCCACGCCTAACTCGTCCATATCTTCCGCTATTTTAGTTACTATTGTGTCTCTATCTTCCGTGATGATTGGACGGCTCATCATCTCCCTGACTTTCATCTTTATTTCTCTCCTCTATATTAAATTTGCTTTTTTCTATATCAAATTAAACACCGAAATATTTATAACATATGAGTTATGTATAAATGAATAGGTGAGGAAGAATGGGGGGGAAATTTATTACCGCACTGAAATGTTTTATTAAATGCCCGGCGGACACAATGAGGCTCATGCTGACTTTAAACCCTCCTTATGACGCCCAAGCAGTGGAAGCAGTAAAGGCGCATTGCCCGGGAGTAGAAGTGGAGGGAGTAGGTTTTTATGCCGGGATTTTCCTTGCGCTCGTCTTCCTTGCATTCTGCGTGCTGGCGTATGTGATGTCGCTGATATATGGCGGCGTAACTATATGAAAAATCTGTGTAATCCGGGTTTTTAGGAATAGAATTCCCTTACACACTCCGGTTTCCTTCTCAGCAGGTCTTGAATACTTACAATGCCCACGAGCGAGCCATTTTCAACCACCGGCACCCTTTTTATGCCTTTCTTCGCCGCAAGCTTACACACTGCGTCTGCGGATACTTCTGGCTTGACGGTTACCAGAGGGGAAGCCATTATCTCCTTTGCTTTTACTCCGTTTGCCTCCTTATCCGTTAATAGAACCTTCAATGCGATATCGCGCTCGGTAATAATCCCTGCTGGTTTGCCTTTTGAGGTTATCACTACGCTTCCTATCCCCTGCTTATCCATATCCGCTGCTATTTTGGCGACTGATGCGTCTTCATCTTCTGTGATGATTGGATGTGTCATTATATCCCTTACTTTTTTCTCCTCTCTTTCAAATTCCCTTCTCCTTGCCCTGAAAAACAAAAAACACGATACTGCCAAACAGAGCGCCTTTTTACATCTGCTTGCTAAAACACGCACTTCTGGATGAGGATAAAATCTTTTCGCACATCCCGGCTTCTTTGTCAATATGTTTCTAACACTTACAATGCCCACGAGCGAGCCATTTTCAATCACCGGCACCCTTTTTATGCCGCCCTTTGCTACGGACTCGCATGCTTCTTCAACGGGTGTGTCCGGCTCAAGGGTAATCAAAGGAGAAGACATTATTTCTCTTGATTTGGTCTCACTTGCTCTTTTATTCCTTAATACCACTTTTGACACGATATCGCGCTCAGTAATAATTCCTTCGGGTTTATTTTCTGAGGTTATCACCACGCTCCCTATCCCCTGTTCTGCCATATCCCTCACTATCTTGGTGACCAAAACCTCTTCATCTTCAGTGATGATTGGGTGCGTCATTATGTCCCGGACTTTCATCAAATCAATTCGTTTGTGTGGATATTCCAGACTAGGGCCCGGACCTCTCAGCGGTTCAACTCCCTCTCTCACCCACAGAACGAGTTCCTGAAAAGAAGTCATTCTACTATGTCCGGGTTCTGAAAAGTCCTCATCTGCCGCCAGGTCAAAATCAACTTTATATCTTCCGGGATGTGGCGGTATAAAATCCAGTATTGCCACCTCGCCTCGGTGTGTTGCCGTGTATCTTCCCAAAAACCGCTTACCCGAATAAGCTGTCTTGAAAAGTGAAGCGAAATCCATAAATGACCTCCTCTCGCTGAACAAGCACTTCCCCTGGCGGTCCGCGATTGATAACCTGTAACTGTTGAATTGAAGCCCCAAAGAAGAATTATATTCGTACCATTTAATCGTTTCGCTAAACCTGAACACAAGCCCTATTCTGTACCATTTCTGAAAAGCAGTTATCTTGAAAGGGCAAGATATCTTTATCTTTCCGTTCTTTTTATCGCCTTCAACCCTCGCTATTTCTATTCCTTGGGATATTTTTCTCTTAGGTCTCAAAAAGAGAACCCCTGACGAGCGCAAAAACAAAATTAAACTCTCTACCCACCACTTCATATCTCATTATATAATATGCTATTAGTATTAAAGAAAATAACTCCCTAACCTTCAAGTAATCTCTCGTGTAATATGGGGCTCTGCCCCATGTCCCTGCAAGCCCTGTAAGGGCTTATGTGTAATCTTGTGGTTTAACTTTTACGTGCTGGTACGGTATAATCCTCGTATGCCTTTACTAAATGCTTCGTTAATAGTATTGCCGTGCAATAAAACAGCACCAGCATGACATATCTCACACCTCGGAATACAAAATCCCCCGGCTGCGGCACGTACCCGTACTCCTCTTCCACCTCGCCCATGATTCTCCCTATTAGCCCATACCACCTCATCCCATAATAAAAAATAGCGTAAACGTTTATCGCGCAAAGCCCAAGAGCTATTCCCTGGATGGTTCGGGTCAAATACATCTTCCGTTTCACTTTCACGCTCAATGCTCCGAGGTATCCGAAGAGGAACCAGCCGATTATGACAAGTGAAATACCCGAGAACGTGCTTTCCCAGAAGGTTACAACGTCATCAATGGTTATCGCTACTCGCCATAAAATCGCCGCCGCTATGATTATCACCAATGTTCGTTCATGTGTAATCACCCGGAACATAGCTTCTTTTATGTTCTTTGTGCGTTCCTTCTTCCCCTTCCTCTGCTTCGGTCTTTCTTTAATCAGCAGTCGGTAATTCTCATGCATGCCCTTTAGATGTCGCGCCAGGGCAATTGCTATGCAATAATACGCTACGAATAGGACATATCGCACATCGCGGAAGATAAAATCCCGCGCTACAGAAGCTTCTACACGCAGTAATCCACCCCATCGCATTCCATAGTAAATCATAATGTAAAAGTTCAGCACGAGCACACTAAAGGCGATACCGCGATAAATCCTATTTGATACCGGCCACTCCGTTGGTTTCGCACTCATTGAATACATGTGTGCAAAGACGAGCCAGCCAATTATTAACAGACTTACACCCGAACAGGCACTTTCCCATGTGCTTATTTTTGCATCCGCGCTTACAAACGCTCGCCATAAGAACGCTATACCGCCTACTACTATTAGTATCCTTCCATCGGTTAGTACCCGGAATAAAAAATCCCTCTTGTTCATCTAAAGCGCCAGGCATTTTTTTTTAAAAAGGGAGATAAGAAAACGGACTTTGTGTAAATCCGCGCAATATAAATAAAGATACTATTCCTTGTACTCCTTCTCCCCTTTTTTAATCAAGAACTCACACTCTTCTGATGCCCTTTCCAGATATTTAGATAACACTACTGACGTGCAAAAAAATAGCGCCAGGGCAAAATATCGTATATCACGAAATATAAAATCTAGTGGCATCAAAGCCTCTTCCGAAGCTGGTATGAATATTAACCTATACCAACGCATCCCGTAGTAAACGAGAGCATACATGTTCACAGTGAATAGCGCAAAAGCAAATCCCTGGTATATCTTTGCAACGCTTGGTCGCGTAGTCCTCACTGCCAATGAACTTATGTAACCAAAGAGAACCCAACCCAGTATGAAAAGAGCCATACCTGAGCACATACTCTCCCACAGAGCTATTTGTTTGTCGAAACTTATGACGGCACGCCATAAAAATACCATGCCTAATATCACTATTACCGTCCGCTCATCCGTTAATATCCTGAACATTGATTCCGCTGCGCTCACTTTCCGCATCGCAGGCATCTTTTCGGTTACCAGCAGGTAATTGTCGTGCATCTTCTTCAGATGTCCCGCCGCCCATATTATTCCACAATACGCCAGCACTAACGCGGCGTATCTCACATCCCTGAGAAGAAAATCCCTTGGCACATACATTTCAGTTTCAGTCATTAATCTATGCCATCTCATCGCATAGTAAACAAGAACGTAAGCATTCAAGGCGCTTACGCTAATGGCAATCCCCTGAGCAAGCTTATTCGAAATTATCCAGCTCGTCTCTCGCTTAGACAGCAGATAGAGATAACTGAAGATAAACCAGCCCAGTATAATAAGAACAACACCTGAGCACACACTTTCCAGAAGCGATATCTCTTTGTCAAGGCTTACGACTGTTCGCCATAAAATCGTCACAACCGCTACCACTGCCAGAGTTCGCCAATCCATTATCACCGTTTCGACTGAAATCTTATCGGTGCCCATTTTTATCTGAAAATCCCCTCTTCTTCTATTTAGAATTTTATTCTTATAAATATCCGATGGATAAGGGTATATAAATACATTTCGATTTTTATTTCGGCAGAATCAAAATCTTTTTACTCTTTATTCTTCAACGAACCCCTTGACCTTTTTAAACGTAAAAAGATAAAGTATTATCACTAATTAGTCTAAATGAAGAGAAATAACGAGAGGATATAGGAGGGAATGAGGGGGAAGATGATAAAGGGGTTGAATTATAGATTTTTTATATTGCTTTCTACTGTGTTAGCCTGCACTATCTTAGCTTTTTTTGTCGGTTTTATCAAGAATGAAACAATCGTCTATACGCATTCTTTCTACGCCCCTATCCTTTTAGCTGGGGTGTGGTATCGTAAGAAAGCCATTTATATCGCTCTTTTTCTCAGCATCATCTATATCCTTGTAACCTATCCTCTGGCCCATCTTTCGATAGATGTTTTTGCAAGGAGTGCTATTTTTGTAGCAGTAGCGTATGTTATCGGGCTTGTGAGCGAGGAGCGAGCTAAAGGAGAGGAGAAGCTAAAAGAAACAAAAGATTATCTGGATAATATTATTACGAGTTCTGTGGATGCGATTGCTGTTGTGGATATGGATGGAATAGTGCGTTCCTGGAACAAAGCAGCAGAAGACTACATGGGTTATACGGAAGCGGAGGTAATAGGAACCAGCAACAAAAAATTCTTTGCTGACCCGGAAGAAGGGGAGAAAATAATGAGAATAGTGCAGAGAGACGGGGGGCTCAAGAATTATAGAACAACCGTGTTAAATAAGGATAAAAAGCCGGTACACACCAGCATGTCGGCGGCATTGTTAAGAGACAAAAATGGCGTGCCGATAGGTACTGTACGTATGAGCAGAGATATAACAAAAGAAGTGGAGTTGGAAGAGAAAATAAAAGAGGAGCGTGACAACCTGAATTTGATACTTGAGAGCATGGATGATGGTGTGTACATTGTATCAAAAGACTATAAAGTAGAGTTTATGAACAAGGTTTTGATTGATACATTAGGATACCATGTCGGCGATATCTGCTATAAGGTGTTTCATAATAGGGATGACTCCTGTCCACTGTGCAAAAATGCAGAGGTGATGAAAGGAAAGACAGTGAGGTGGGAGTGGGACTCTCGCAGGAATAACAAGACTTATGACCTCTTTGAGACACCTTTGAAGGATATTAAGGGCACTATGTCAAAATTAACGATATTTAGAGATATAAGTGAGCGAAAGCGAATGGAGAATGAGTTAAGGGATGCTGAGGAGCGATACCGGGTAATCTTCGAGCATGCACTCACCGCTTTGTGTGTCATTGAACATGGCGAAGTAGTATCTTTGGCAAACAAAGAATTTGAAACCCTGAGCGGATATTCAAGGGAAGAAATAGAGGGTAAGAAGTGGATTGATTTCATCGCTGATGAAGACATGGATAGGGTTCAGAATTATTGCGAGGAAAGAAGAAAAGGAGAAGCGCCGGCATGCTGTGAATTCAAGTTTGTTAGCAGCAATGGAGAAATCAAGCAGGTGAATGCATGGATAGAGCCAATCCCTGGGGCAAATAGGTGCATCGCCTCCTTGCTTGACATTACGGAGCTGAAAAGGAAGGAGGATGAACTGCGTGAGACCTGCGAAAAACTTACGGAGCTGGACAAGATGAAGCGGGAATTCCTTAACGTGGCTTATCATGAGATGCGGTCCCCTCTTGCTCCCATTGTGGGGTATGCAAGTATGTTGGAGCGCTGTGAACTATCGGGCAAGGGAAAGAAATATCTCTATATTATAGAGCAAAGTGCAAGAGAACTTGAGAAGATGATTAATCGGATGTTAGAACTTGCACGCATTGACAGTAAGAAAATAGAGCTGAGTTTGGAAGGGGTGTATATTCCTGAAGTCGTGGCGGAGGTGGTTAAGGGCATTGAACCTGAGACAAAGGAGAAGAAGCAGGTTATCTCCACGGTCGTCCCGGGGGTAAAAATTCAAGCGGATAAGCAGAAGGTGGGCGCTATTTTCTATAACTTGATTTCCAATGCAATCAAATATACAGAGGAGGGCGGGAAAATAGACATCATGGTTGTGGATAGAGAGAGGGAGGGGGATATACGTGTTTGTATTGCAGATACAGGGATTGGCATTCCAGAGGAACATTTGCCAAAGATTTTTGAGCGATTTTATATGGTGGATACTTCTTTGACAAGGAAGTCAGGTAGTCTTGGGCTGGGCTTATCCATAGTCAAGGAATATGTAAAGTTGCATGGGGGGAAAGTATGGGCTACAAGCGAATTTGGGAAAGGTTCGAAATTCTTCTTTATAATGCCAAAAAGACAATAATAAAAGGGGGGGAGAAGATGCAGAAGAAGAGGATATTGGTTGTGGAAGATGCGGCGTACATGCGTGATATGCTAAGTGAGATGCTGGAGCAGGCGGAGAGAAGCTATGAAGTGGTGGGCTTCGCGGTTAATGGAAAGGAAGCAGTGGAGAAATATAAAGAATTGAAGCCGGACATCGTCACCATGGATCTGGTGATGGAGGTGATGGATGGGATTCAAGCGATAAGGGGGATAAAGAAAGATGACCCAAACGCTTTGATTATCGTAATCAGCGCATTGGGCACGCCGGAGCAGAAGAAAGCAGCGCTGGATGCGGGAGCAGGTGAATACCTGTGGAAACCGTTCACCATAAAAAATTTATTTGACGCGCTCGAAAAACTGCTGGGGAAGAGAAAGGATGAGCGAGGAAGTGCTACCTGAAGAGTTTTTGCGTTCTCTCAGAAGAAGCCGGGTGAGGACTGAAATCGTAATGTATCTCTATAAAATCTATCCCCGGGCTTCGTATCCTGCGGAGATTTCGAGGAACACCGGGATAGACCCCACAAATATCCTTGGAGGGTTGCGAGGGATGGGCACTAGGTTCGATGAGTCAAATTCTCTTCTCACACAGGGAGTGGTAGAGAAGATAGAGCATGAAAAAGCGACATACTACCGGCTTTCAGAACGGGGAAAATCGTTGATAGAGAGCATACAGGAGTCTTAGTGGCTAATTTCAAATCAATTACGAAATTAAGAATTAGAGGTAATTCATGATAGTCCATTTGTAATTGGCTCATCATCGCCATCTCTTTTTTTATGACATCATCGAAAAAAACCGAAAAGCTTTTATGTACCTACATATATACATGTATATGTAAGCACATGTGTCTGTGCTGATAAGGGGGAAAAAAAGGGATAAAAAAATAGGAGGGAAAAGAAGAAAATGGAAATAGGAATAGATAGAATTTTGGACTCGTGGGGCTGTTTTGGCAGGAACCCGGGGCTTGCAACTCGGGTAATGTTTGATGAGGCAGGGGTGACTGTGATGCATTCTAATCCGGTGCGTCACATGCTGGAATTAGAGAAGAGCGGTTACCTGGAGGATACCCGAACGTTAGCGATATGGACTGCGATGCTGTATTCGATAGCTTTTGGCGCATCGTATGCGCTCATGGCAATGACGTATGGTGTGTTTTGGATTTAGGTTGGGTAGACAACAAAAAAGAAAGGAGGGATTAAAAAAATGTTTGATAGAAGCAAAAAAGGGGGATTGGGGGATGTGTCTCAGTCTCTTAGAAAGAGCAGGGTACGAAGTGAGATTATGATGTATTTGTACAACAAATATCCCGGGGCTTCGCATCCTGCAGAGATTGCTAAGGACACCGGGATAGACTCCAAAAATGTCCTTAAAGGACTGAGAGGTACGGGCTGGCTTAATGTGGCGCAATCTCTTCTCAAACAAGGTGTTGTGGAAGAGATAGAGGGTGAAAATGAGACATACTACCGGCTTTCAGAACATGGTAAATCGCTGGTAGAGAGCCAGCAGGGAGCATAAAAAAGAAAGGAGGGATAACAAACAGAATGATAGACATAGGTGGGATACCCAATGTGCCTCCAGCCATTATTTATATTATAGGAGCCGCCTTACTGCCCCTGCTCGGCACGGGAAAGGCGAGGAAGATATATCTTATCGTCTTAGCTGCGCTTGGGTTAATCACCGTGGCGTTGATAAGACCACAGACCGACTGGGTATTCTCTGTTCTCCCGGGATTTGAGCTGACATTCCTGCATGCTGATTCATTGAGCCTTATAATGGGTTATATATTTGCCATAATCGGCGCTGCGGCGATAATATACTCATTGGATATAGTAAAGGAGAATGGGGAGCTTGTATGTGGCTTGCTGTATTTAGGAAGTGCGCTGGGCGCGGTATTTGCCGGTGACTTCTTCACGCTATATATCTTCTGGGAGATAATGGCGTTCTCTTCGGTCGGGCTGATATGGTACAGCCGGACAGAGCGGGCGACAAATGCGGGGATGCGATATATCATATTTCACTTGCTTGGTGGCTGTGCCCTTCTTGGGGGAATACTGATACATTACATGAATACGGGTTCTGTCACGATTGGACCCGTAGAATCGGGCATAGGATATTTCCTCCTGCTTACAGGGATAGGAGTAAACACGGCATTCATATCACTTCATTCATGGCTGCCGGATTCGTATCCGAAGGCAACGTTAGCCGGTGCGGTATTCATGTGTGTATTTACGACAAAAACAGGTGTGTACGTGCTTGCGAGGACTTTCCCGGGTGTAGAAGCGGTAGCGTACATGGGCGGTGTGATGTGCCTCTACGGCGTTGCATTCGCACTGATGCAGAACGACGTGCGGAAACTCCTTTCCTACCATATTGTGTCACAGGTTGGCTACATGGTAGCGGGGATAGGAATAGGCACATATATAGGCATAAACGGAGGAATCGCGCACGTTTTCAACCATATCCTCTATAAGGCGCTGCTGTTCATGTGTATGGGCGCGGTGATATACAGTACGGGAAGGCATAACCTGACAGAACTTGGCGGGCTGGCGAAGAAGATGCCGATAACGATGATCACGTGCATGATAGCTGCGTTTTCCATTTCTGGTGTGCCTGGGTTTAACGGCTACGTGAGCAAAGGTATGGTAATCCACGCGGCGGAACTGGAAGGGATGCACATACTTGTGCTTGTATTGTTGTTAGGATCTGTGGGCACGTTCCTTTCGTTCTTGAAACTAACTTATTTCACGTTCTTCAAAAAGAACGATGAAATAGAAGCGAAAGAGGCACCTTTACCCATGCTAATCGCGATGAGTGCTGTAGCGTTCCTTTGCGTTGCCATCGGTGTATATCCAAAAATGCTCTATGGGATACTGCCTTATGCAGGAGAAGCGTTACACTACCATGCATACGCATTTGGGCATACGATAGGCACGCTGGAGTTACTGATGATGACCGCGGTGGGATTTCTCGCGCTGCAATTTGTATTCTCGCCACACGAGAGAATAACGTATGACATAGACTACCTTTACAGGAAGGCAGGAAGAGGATTTATATGGTTCTGCGAGCAGCCGTTAGTGACAGTTGCGAATTTCTTTGATAAAAGCTTGCAGAAACTCGCTGATGCCATCGTATGGTTCAGCAGGAATCCAACGGCGGCATCAAGAATACTGATAGTTATGGTAGGTGCAGTGGTAGCGAGACCTTTCAATCCCGCGACGCAATACGCGCATGATTTGGAAGAGCTCAAGCAGATGTATCCTGGAGAAGTGCCGAGAGTGGCGATAGGAACAGGCGTGCTGTTAGCACTCGTGCTTTTCACGCTCTATTTGATCGTTTATCTGACGCATGGAGTACTGTGGGTATAATCGGAGCAGTAGGGAATAGGGAATAGGGAATAGCCAATAGGGACAAAAAAATAAAAAAATAGGGGGCTTGCCAAACAAGTCCCTTACCTACCTCTCCCTTGCAAATGCAACCCAGGTTTCGGTTGTTGCGATACTCCTGCTATCGTGAAGGAAATCTTCAATCACTTTCGCTTCTTCCACCATGCCTGAGTTCACCGTCACGCACGCTACGAACAAATAGACATCTTTTTCTATTACTTCTATTTACTCGTTAAAGATTTAGATAAAAAAATGGTTATATTTTATATACAACATAGAACTTAATTTAGGATACTATCAATGGAGGTATGAGGGCAGAAGAAAGATGGATAAAAAGGTGCTGAAAGGATTACTAATAATGATTGCATGTGCGGTATTAGTGGTGTCAGCGGTATTCGTATTTGTGCTGCATTCTGAGCATTCAGAACTTTTAGAAGGTTTTCTGTACGGAGCGATAGGAGTAGGTCTATTCATGATAATGGCTAAGATATTGACCCTAATACAAAAGGAGGGGAAACAGGATGATTGAGTTTGATATACCTCCTTTTCTCATTTATTTTTTAGGTGCGGCATTAATCCTGCTGCTGGGAAAGGGAAAAGTGAGGCAGATTTTCCTCGTTGCTTTAGCGGTTTTTGGCTTTGTCTGTGTTTGGCAGATACAACCTCATACCGGCTGGGTATTTCCCATTTTCTCGGGAATTGAGCTGACATTTTTGCATGCGGATAGGCTTAGCCTGATAATGGGGTATATATTTGCGTTAGCAGGCGGCGGTGCGATAATATACGCGATTAGCACGGTAAAGGAGTCGGGTCAATATGTGTGCGGATTGTTATATCTGGGAAGCGCTTTAGGAGCAGTATTTGCGGGGGATTTCTTCACTTTGTATATCTTCTGGGAGATAATGGCATTCTCTTCGCTCGGTTTGATCTGGTATGAAGGGTCGAAGCGCGCGACAAATGCTGGGATGCGATATATTTTATTTCACCTGTTTGGTGGTTGTGCTCTTCTTGCCGGGATAATCATTCATTATACGAGCACAGGCGACATAGCGGTACAATCCATAGAACCGGGCATAGGATACTTCCTTCTGCTTATCGGGATAGGTGTAAACGCGGCGTTCATACCACTGCATACCTGGCTGCCGGATTCATATCCAAAAGCGACGATAGCAGGCACCATTTTCCTGTCCATATTCACGACGAAGACGGGCATATACGTGCTTGCGAGGACCTTTTCGGGTGTAGAGGCGGTAGCATATATGGGTGGAGCGATGTGCCTCTACGGCGTCATATTTGCGATATTGCAGAATGACGTGAGAAAACTCCTCTCTTATCACATTGTGAGCCAGTTAGGCTATATGGTGGCGGGTGTGGGAATGGCTGGTGTAGGAATGGGGGTCATAGGACTGGATGCCGCCGCCATGGGGACAATGGCGGAAAAATTAGCGTTAGATGGCGCTATTGCTCATCTTTTCAACAACCTCTTGTTCAAGACCACGCTGTTTATGTGCATGGGCGCGGTGATATACCGAACAGGGAAAAACAATCTCACCGATATGGGCGGACTTGCGAGGAAGATGCCGGTAACGATGATAACGTGCGTAATAGCAGCTCTCTCTATCTCTGGTGTTATAGGCTTTAATGGATACATAAGCAAAGGGATGGTAATTCACGCTGCCGAACTGAAAGAGATGCATATTCTCGCACTTGCGTTGACCCTGGGTTCGGTGGGCACGCTAATATCATTTATAAAACTCACCTATTTCGCTTTTTTCGCTAAGAATGAGCACATAGAAGCGAAGGAAGCGCCTTTACCCATGCTCGTTCCGATGTGCGTTACCGCTTTTCTCTGTATGGCTATTGGGCTATACCCGAAGTTGCTTTACTGGATACTACCCTACAAAGGTGCGGCACTGCATTACCTCGCATTTGAACTCCCACACACGTTAGGAACGGTGGAATTAGTGCTGATGACCGTTTTCCTGTTCTTCATGCTGGGATATTTTGCACCGCACGAGAAGATAACGTATGACATAGATTACCTGTATAGAAAAGCGGGTAGAGGATTTATATGGTTCTGTGAGAACCCATTAGCGCGTTTTGCGATTGGGTTGGAGAAGGTAGTACTGAGAATTGCGGATTCTTTCATCACTTTCGGCAAGAATCCAATACGAGGAATAAGAATGGTGGTGGACACGATAGGCGTAGCGCTGTTGAAACCTTTTGTTTTCGTTTACAATCTGGTAATACAACCGGTGTACAGGCATTATGAGCGAGACCTGGAAGAAGTGAAGATGCGACCAGCGGAAGAACCCCTGGAGCGAATGAGCATTGGAACCGGAGTGCTGCTGGTGCTTCTCTTTTTCGCTTTATATTTGATTGCTATGCTAATACAGGGGTGGCTGGCTTAGCATTGTGAGTATAATTAGCGGTTTAGCGGCTTAGAGGTTTAGCTATTCGAGTAATCGCTAAAAAACCAGCAATCTAATCTGCTTGAAAGCCCTAAAACCTGACACCTGTTTAAACTACATTCCCGAGCGCTACTTCTACAAGCTTATAGAAATACATAGAGATTACGTTCAGCCCCAGAATAAAATCCAGGAGGAACAAAACCGAGAAAATCGCGGTTATTGATAATGGAATGAGCATGAACAATGGTGCTTCTTTTACTTCCATCTCTTTTGCCTCCCCTTCTGGCTGCTTGAAGAATGCGGTATGTATGATCGGGAAGAAATAAACGACATCCAGCAAAGAAGCGGTTAAGATAACGAATAAGAAGAATATCTCTCTTGCTTCCAGAACATTTAGTATCGCACCCATTTTTAAAGCTCCTTGGCAAAGATACCATTTGGTTATGAAACCTACCGCGGGGGGGATTCCGCACATTCCAAACGCGGTTATGGTAAATGCAAGCATCGTTACCGGCATTGTCTTTCCTACGCCTGCCATCTCACTTATATTCCTCTTCCCGGTAACGACCATTATCGCACCAGCGCAAAGGAACAACGTTATCTTCATGAACCCGTGGAAAGGAATATGCATCATTGCCGCTCTTACCCCGTCAGGAGTTAACAACGCGGCACCCAGGATTATATACGATAGCTGGTTTATCGTGGAGTATGCCAGTCTTCTTTTCAAGTTATCCTGTGCGATGGCAAATAAATTAGCGACAATCATTGTAAAGCCCGCTATACATGCAAGCGCTATCCCAAGTCCGAGCGAAGTCATCAAATCCACGCCATAGATGTAGCATACAATCCTGACGATTCCAAACACTCCCGCCTTCACCACCGCTACTGCGTGTAAAAGCGCACTTACCGGCGTGGGTGCAATCATTGCAGTAGGAAGCCACGAGTGAAAAGGCATCCATGCCGCTTTCATGAACCCCAGCAAGAAACAGAAGAACAAAATTATCAGTGTCAACTTATATGCGGAACCGAGTTCCGCTAACGCTTTTAT
>QEXZ01000209.1 GCA_003160755.1 Methanomicrobiales archaeon | reverse complement strand
TTCGGAAACGGGAATAAGGGCGGCGTTATCCGCGGTTTTCATTGACGGTTTTGACGACAAGAGGGCAAAGGAGCAGAGAAAAAGGAATGAAGGTTTATACGCAGAAAGTAAAAAACTGCCGGAAAGAATCATTTTTGCGCTCGGACCGCATGCAATCTACACGGTTTCAGAACAAAGCCTCTGCTGGGTGCGTGATTTTGCAGATAAGCACGACCTGCTGGTTCATATACACGTATCCGAGACAGATGAGGAGGTTGAGGACTGCATAAAAAGGTATGCGATGCGTCCCGTGGAATTTCTCGATAGCATTGACTTTTTAAGCCCGAGAACGATTGCATGTCATTGCGTTCATCTGAGTAAAAGAGAGATGGAACTGTTGAAAAAGAACGATGTGAAGATAGTGCATAATCCCGTGTCGAACATGAAATTATCAGCAGGGCGGATGCCCTACGAGGAACTGAAAAATACCGGGCTGTACGCTAATATTGCGCTTGGAACCGATGGCTGTGCTTCTAACAACAACCTTGATATGTTTGAGGAGATGAAGATAGCGTCTTTGTTACAGAAGGCGTTCGGCAGCCCAACGAGCATGCCTGCTAATGAGACTTTTGAACTCGCAACGCGTAATGCAGCAAAAATGTTCAGGTTGAATTCCGGTGTGCTTGAAGCGGGTAAATTAGCTGACGTGGTGCTGCTGGACTTGAAACACGCGGAACTTACGCCGAATCATAATTTAACCTCAAATATTGTCTATTCCGCGAATGGCAGTTGCGTTGATACCGTGATATGTGACGGAAGAATTTTAATGGTGGGCAGGAAGGTAGAAGGAGAGGAGGAAATAAGGGAGAGGGCGAAAGAGGTTGCTTATGAACTCGTGAAGCGGGGGCAGAGAGAAATATAAAATAAATTGTAGACACAGATTAACGCAGATGATAAGAACCAACACTGTTAAACTAAAATAAATCTGTGTAAATCAGTGTAATCTTGTGGTTATTTTTTGGATGGTTATTTTTCGGAATGACTCTATATTTAAATCTTCACTATCTGCGCATGCGGCACGCCAGCCACGAAAATCACATTGTTCTCTTCGATAAAATCGTTGTCCAAGGCGCATTTTACCGCTCTTTCGCCTACTAAATTCGCTATGGTTGCGTGTTTCAAAGAGCGGACAACTTCGTTTTCGGTTGCTTCTTCGCCTTTATAAAAACTTTCTGTAATCTTGAGGACAAGCTCATTATCTTCAAAGCTTTTACCTATTAGTTCCGTATCACACACGGCAACCATTATGCCCGAGCCTAACTCGTACTTCTTTATGTATATCTTTTTTGAGGTGTTCATAATAAAATAAAATAAAAATCAGTAATTTATAGCTTTGGTAAATAAATGAGAACAATCGAATGGGATGAGGAAAAAGATTCGGTAAAACTAATAGACCAGACGTTACTGCCCGCAGAATACAAGATATTGGAGTGCAAGACATTAGAGCAGCTAATAGACGCGATACAGCGATTAAAGGTGCGGGGTGCACCAGCATTAGGAGCTGCGGGTGCGTTCGGCGTTGTTTTAGCGTGCATACGCGGGAACAGTAAGAAAGATATAGAAGATGAAGTTGACAAACTCAGAAACGCCAGACCTACTGCTGTCAACCTCTCCTATGGTGTTGATAGAGCGTTAAACGCTGCACTGCTTGGAACGACCACGCAGGAGATGAAACGGTATGCGCTGGAAGAGGCGCAACGAATAGCAGACGAAGACGTTGCAGTAAACAAGAAGATAGGGGATTATGGAAGCGAGCTTCTGGAAGACGGCGATGTCGTGTTGACGCATTGCAATGCCGGTCGTTTAGCCTGCGTTGATTGGGGTACTGCGCTGGGTGTAATAAGAACTGCGATAGAGAAAGGCAAAAGAATAGAAGTAATAGCGTGCGAGACGAGACCGTTGAACCAGGGTTCGAGAATAACTGCCTGGGAACTGCTTCAAGATAAAATTCCTGTTATGTTAATCGCGGATAGCATGAGTGCAGCCGTGATGCGAGAAGGTAAAGTGGACATGGTGATAGTGGGAGCGGATAGGGTGGTTAAAGAGGGAGTAATAAACAAAATAGGGACTTACATGCATGCAGTAGTAGCGAAAAAGCACAACATACCGTTTTACGTTGCCGCTCCTCTTTCCAGTTTCGACTTGAAAAGGAGTTACAAGGAGGTTGAGATGGAGGAACGGAGTCCCGAGGAGTTGATATTTTTCGGTGGAAAGCAAATTGCTCCGCTTGACGTGAAGGTTTACAATCCCGCATTTGACTTCACTCCTTTTGAGCTGATAGAAGCGGTGATTACGGAGAAAGGTATCCACTCAAAAGTAAGTAGCGTCTAAAAAATTATATCCTGAACTTGAAATCATAAAGCTTTATTATACTCTAAAGATTTCTGGTAGATAACATGGTAGAAGATACAGGCAGTGTAATAGGAAAGGGGTTCGACACATGGAAAAATAATTTGACTATTTGTCTTCCTTTTGTGTTTAGTGCGAT
>QEXZ01000208.1 GCA_003160755.1 Methanomicrobiales archaeon | reverse complement strand
ACCTCTACCTCTTTGAGGATCAGGATCTCAGACTGGAAGAACAGAAGACGCTGTACAGGAAACGGGATGAGCACAAGATCGAGAAGGAAGAATACAATATAGGGATGAAGAAGGCAGGGAAAATCCTTATTGTCTCAGATATGGATGTCGAGAAGCAAGAAATTTATCTGCTCTACAAGAAACGAGAGGTGGTTGAGAAGATGTTTGACACGTACAAGACGGTGCTTAATGCGGACAAGCTCTACCTGCAGGACGATGAGAGTGTCTTCGGACACGTATTCATCGCGTTTCTTTCACTCTATATCCACTGTAAGCTGGAGCAGCTCTTGAAGACGGCGGAACTCAATCATAAGTTCACGCCGATTGATCTGTTATTCAAATACAGCAAGGTCTACCATCTTGAGATGCGTGAGCGTGGCATGATCACTGAGGTTCCAAAGAAGGTGAGGGATCTGGATGAGGCACTCGGATTGAATATGTTCCCTAAAATGATTCGAAGTTAAGGTTATAAATAACGATTCTGAACCCGAAATTATTATCTTAACTTTTTTCCCGAATAGATCATATATGCTCTTTAATTGATTTTCCCAATTGCTTAGCTTTTGTATCTCATCGAGCAAGAGCAGATATTTTCCTTGTCGTCTAAAGTCCTTTTCCATTAGTTCCTCATATCCCCTCATAACCCCCCTTATTTCTGCTTCGCGGAATTCGTCAAAGGAGAAGTAAATTATATTCCGCGAATCAAAGCCATTTTCTATCGCGTCTTCTATGATTTTCCGCATTAAAGTCGTTTTTCCAACTCTTCTTAAACCCGTAAGTGCAATTATCTGCGGTAACGGCATGAACTTTTTAATTTGTTCGTAAATTTCTCGCTGCTTATATTCTATCTCAAATTCTCCCTTCCACCAGGGATTTAAATCCCGCAACACATCCTTAATTTTTACCATGTTCTAACTTTGTATATATTTAACCTATAATCGATTTTATGTTAATTATATTTAACATACTTCAGAAAGCATAACTTTTCATTAACAAATCAAGAAAATATATTGTTGACACAGATTAACGCAGATTAACACGGATGACACGAGCAATGCCAATGCCGTTAAAAAATAGTCCACTCTGCCAGCTCATCAACAAAAGAAAAAATCTGCGTAAGTCAGTGTAAATCCGTGTCTCAACTTAAATAGAAGGAAATTATACATATATACAAAGAGAAAGATGGCGGGAGTTAGGGACATATCAAAAGCGAAAAGGATAGTAATAAAAGTTGGAACCAGCAACCTTACGGATACGAGCTATCGGCTTGACCCGCGAAAAGTTGAAAAACTCGCTAAGGAGATAATTGAACTGAAAAACAAGGGTAAGGAAGTCATAGTCGTAACGTCAGGCGCTATCGGTGCCGGTATCGGTAAGCTCGACCTGAAAAAACGACCTCGTGACGTTAAGGTGTTACAGGCTACGGCTGCCGTAGGTCAGAACATCCTGATGAGCACGTATGATAGGTATTTTGCAAAATACGGGCAGACTATCGCTCAACTCTTATTGACGCACGATAATTTCTTTAACCGGCAGAGGTACCTCAACCTTAGAAATACACTGATTACGTTGCTTAAATCTGGTGTAATACCAATAATCAACGAGAACGACACCGTAGCAGTGGATGAAATCAAATTAGGTGATAATGATAATTTATCTGCTCTGGTGGCGAGCAGCCTCGGTGCGGATTTACTTATTATACTGACCGACATAGATGGCTTGTACACTTATGACCCCAAAAGGAGCGAAAAAGCGGAATTCATTTCGGTTGTGGAAGATATAACGCCGGAGATTGAGCGAATTGCCTCGGGCAGAGGGAAGACAGGTGTGGGTGGAATGAAGACAAAAGTTCAGGCTGCTGAAGTCACTATGAAAGCAGGTATTCCGATGATCATTGCAAACGGCGGTGAGGAAAACATCCTCTCTCGGGTTATAGCAGGAGAACCAGTGGGAACGTTATTCATGTCCAAAAAGAAAAGGATGAACGATAAAGAGCACTGGATTCTATTCTCCGCATCGCCAAAGGGCAAGATTAAGGTGGATGAAGGTGCAAAAACCGCACTGGTAGAAGGAGGCGGTAGTTTGCTTCCTTCCGGTATCACCGACGTTGAAGATGAATTCATGCGTGGCGACCCCGTGAGCATTATTGACGTTCAGAGCGTGGAATTCGCCAGAGGCATTACAAACTACTCCTCCGCGGAAATAAAAAAGATTAAAGGTGTGCAATCAAAAGAAATCGAGCAAATTCTGGGTCGTAAAGATTACGGATACGGCGAAGTAGTAGTTTATAGAGGTAATCTCGTGTTGTTATAAGATAAGGGGCCAGACCCCCCTTATCAACCCTCCCGACCACAAGAAAGTGTTATTTTTCTTTTAGCACAGGTTTTCTTTTGTAAAAAGAAAAAGTGTATAGACATTCATCAACGTTCCCGAATATGTTTCTACTTCACCGAGCGAATTTAGTTCGAGTTCCAGCCAGTCGAGGTCAACGTGTTTGTAACTGCTAAACGCGTGAAACTTCGCGAAGCCTTCTG
>QEXZ01000207.1 GCA_003160755.1 Methanomicrobiales archaeon | reverse complement strand
GACAAAAAGCTTTGTGGTGGTAGAAAAGCATGTCGCATGACTGAAGCGCAACAGGTGGATGCAGGATGCAGGATATCTATGTTGAAACGGTTAAGGGTATTTCTGATGGCACCGCATATATGCCGGTGACTGTAGGCAAAATTTCGAGAAAAGAGAAAATAAATTATTGACACAGATTAACGCTTGTGGGCTCTGCCCACGATGTGTAATCTTGTGGTTAATAATTTTCGTAATGACTATATTCTTTGCTCGTTTTTTTCTGATGCCTCTGCATGCTTCGCGTACTCTGCGGTGAAATTTAAAGATATTGCAAATTCACAGGCAAATTCGACAGTGCCGGTAAAAGATATGTTTTTATTATTTTATAATATTTAAATGCTTGAAACATATTTAGAGATAAGATAGACACTATGAAAGGAATAAAAGCGAAGATAACGAAGGCGCTGCAGACGGGTTCGCGTTTAGATTGCGTGGATAATACCGGTGCGAAAGTACTGCAGATAATCGCAGTGAAAGGGTACCGGGGTGTGAAGAACAGGTATCCAAAGGCTGGGGTTGGGGATATGGTGGTGGTATCGGTGAAAAAGGGCAGACCAGAGATAAGGAAGCAGATACTGAAAGCAGTGATAATAAGGCAGCGGAAAGAATACCGGCGGCCTTCAGGGATGCGAGTGAAGTTTGAGGATAATGCTGCGGTTATCGTTGACGATAAAGGAGCTCCAAAAGGTTCGGAGATAAGAGGACCCATTGCCAGAGAAGCATTAGAGCGGTTCTCACAGATGTCTTCAGCAGCTACGATGATTGTATGACGTTCCTTATACGTTCCTAACTGCAACCCACAAATGTAGAATATAATGAGCTGAGCGTAGTACTCGCTGCCGAGAACCGAAGCGGGAGTTACCGAGTGGACAAAGGTGGCAGACTCAAGATCTGCTCCCGAAGGGGTTCGCAGGTTCAAATCCTGCCTCCCGCATAAATAAACGCGTATGAAATGATAACGTAAATAAGGAATGCATCATAGTTATGTCCATGCTGCTGACAGAAGAAGAAGGAAAAGAGGGATTAAAACTCGCAAGACAGGCGGTAGAGAAACATCTGAGCGAGAATAGGAGGCTAGAAGCGGGAGAAGCTCAGTTGCCTGCAAGATTCGAAGAAGATAGAGGCGTTTTTGTCACGCTGAACGAACACGGTAATCTGAGAGGTTGTATTGGCTATCCCTACCCTATGTTCAAACTGAAGGATGCGATTATAGACGCGGCAATATCGGCAGCGGTTAGCGACTCTCGATTTCCACCCGTAACAAAAGAGGAGTTTGTGGATATAGTTGTTGAACTCACAATACTCACCACGCCACAGGTATTGAAAGTAAAGCCAAAGGACCTGCCCAAGCAAATAGAGATAGGCAGGCACGGGCTGATTGTAAAGAAGGGTATGTATCAAGGTCTTTTGCTTCCTCAGGTCGCTACGGAGTATGAGTGGTCAGCGGAGGAGTTTCTATGCCAGACGTGCTGGAAGGCGGGATTGCCACAGGACGCATGGCTGGAGAGAGACACCGAGGTCAGCACGTTTGAGGGACAGATATTCAAGGAGGAGGGCAGGGAGAAAGAATGAGTACGCTTTTTGAAGTCGTATCTATGCTTGGTAAGAGGATCCGTATCACTAAACATTTAAATGACGATGGTTTTATAGTAACAGTATACACAACCTATAAAATTAAGAGAGGTGAAGTTTTATGGAAAAAAAGCTGAGGATATTCTACTTTAAAGAAACAGACTCAATGGAAATAATAAGCATGGCATCCCTAACCAAGAAACCAGTAGAAATTCCTGTAAGCATTTTAGCAGCGTCAAAACCAGTATCAAATATAACCGCTACAGTGGGATGAAGCATACGATGATAAAAATAGATAGATACAGATGCGGGTGTTGCGGTGCGTGCGTTACGGTATGCCCCACAGAGGCAATAGATCAGATAGGCATGTGGATAGAGATAAACGAAGATAAATGCAATAGATGTAAAGCGTGTGTGAATATCTGTCCTGTGGGTGCGTTAGAGCAGGAACAGGAGTTATAACCACAAGATTACACAGATTATCACAGAAGATGCAAGATGTAAATCAAACTTGTATCCTGCATCTTGTATCCGGCATCCTCAAATCTTCTTCTCATACACGATTGCATCCTCTCCATCCGCGTAATAGCCTCTTATGTCGTATGACTTTTTATAACCATTTTTTTTGTAAAATCGTATTGCATTCCTGTTACTTTTCCTGACCTCCAGCGTAATTTGCTCGAAACCGTCAGTGAGAAATTCCGCACCCACCCTTTTTAATAGCCGCTTCCCTACTCCATTCGTTCGGTATTCTATATCCACCGCAATCCCCGATATATGCCCATGCCCTTTTCTTATAGCACCACCCACAAAACCAATAACCCGCTCTCTGCCTCTGCCCTCGAGCCTTCCATTGTTCGCGGTGCCGGCATCAGCATCCGTATAAACAGCTACAAGGTAATATTTTTTGAATGGATAGAATAAATCAGCGATATCTGAAGCGGTGTTTATCGTTCTTATGTTCCTCTTCCATAG
>QEXZ01000206.1 GCA_003160755.1 Methanomicrobiales archaeon | reverse complement strand
GGAAATTGGACTCAATGAATACATATTGAGCCTTGTAGCGTTAGGTTTTGACGTTGAAAAAGGACATATATACTTCCAATCCGAGAATAAAAAGCTGCGTGACCTCGCTTTTGAACTCGGACGAGAGGTTAATTTTAGCGAAATATCCGCGATATATGGTTTCTCTGGCGATGTAAACATATCTCACATGATAAGCGTGGTGATGCAGAACGCAGATATACTGCAGCCACAACTCCTTGAATATGGCGGGCCAAAGCCTGCTGTCATCCCGGTTGGCGTTGACCAGGACCCGCATATAAGACTGACGAGGGACATAGCCTCGAGAATGAGAATGTTCCGCGTAGAGAAGAAATGGGATGATAAGAAAAAAAGGATACGTGTAGATATTAAACCGACTTATCTGGAGCGGGGAGCGTTAGGTGAGTTACAGAAAAGGGTAGACGAGTTACAAGGGGTTCTGCATGTGGTAAAGCATAAATATCACTTAGATATAGATATAGAGCTTCTTGATAAGCTATTTGTACAGGCAGTAGAAAAAATAGTGCGGGACGTGGAGAGAAAATACGGCGGATATGGATTCTTTTTGCCTGCTGCTACCTATCACAGATTTATGCAGGGGTTAACTGGTGGGAAGATGTCTTCAAGCATCCCGGAGAGCTATATAGCGCTGACTGAACCACCGGAAGAAGCAGCGAGGAAAGTAAAACGAGCAAAAACGGGCGGAAGAGTGACCGTAGAAGAGCAGAAGAAACATGGTGGATTACCGGAACAATGCACGGTTTATGACCTTCTGATGTCCCATCTAATTGAAGAAGACCTTCACGTAAAAGAAATTTTTGAAGAATGCAAAAACGGGAAACGAATGTGCAATGCTTGTAAGTCGCAAGCTGCTGAGCTTATGTTTTCCTTCATTAAAAATCATCAAGAGGAAAGAGAAAATGCGCGGGAAGTTTTGAAGAAGCATGAAACCTATAAGCAATGGCTATAAATAGATTCATATGGAATCATCTCCCCACATGGATTGTATAAAGAATAAGGTAGTATCTAAGAAACCCGTGTCTTAAATAGAAGGAAGTTATAGTTTATATACAATGAAAAAGATAGAGGCGGTTTTATTCGACCTTGACGGTGTATTGATAAACTCATTCGAATGCTGGTATCAAGCGTTTAATAAGATGTTAAGGGCTTATGAGAAGCAAGAAATGAGCAGGGAAGAGTTTATGCTGAAATGCTGGGGACCCGACCTCAAGCATAACCTGAACGCATTAAATCTGGATGAAGAAGCTGGAAGGTACTGCATGAACGAGCAGTTGCAGTTGATAGAGCTTATAGAGCTATTCCCAGGTGCAAAGGAGATATTGAATCGTGTAAGAGAAGATTATAAACTTAAAGCGGGATTGGTTACGAACACGCCAAAGAAGAACGTTCACCGGATATTAAACCACTTCCAGCTATCCCGCTGTTTTGACGTAGTCGTTACGGGGGATGAGGTGAAGAGGGGAAAGCCCGATGCAGAGATGGTGATAAAGGCATGTGAGCGTTTAAAAACAACGCCCGAGCACGTGGTACTCGTGGGCGACACAGAAAGCGATTTTATGGCGGGTAAATCCGCGGGTTGTGCTGTTATAGGTGTGGGAGCAGAATCGACATGTGATGCGAGAATAGAAAATCTTTATGAACTGTTCACGACAAACTTTTTATCTTATAGGTAGGGGTTATATATCAAAACACGAGCGAAAAAATATGGCGGGAGAAGTTAGAGATGTCATATAAAGAACTTAAAGGAAGCATATTCAGTACAAAAGCGCAGGCACTTGTGAACACTGTTAATTGTGTTGGTGTTATGGGAAAAGGAATTGCCCTGGAATTTAGAAGGCGTTATCCAGAAATGTTTAAGGAATATCAGCATATTTGTAAGAAGGGAGAACTTCAACCTGGGCAGATATTACCTTATCGTGACGGGGAAACCTGGATTTTAAACTTTGCCATAAAAAACGATTGGAAGCAGCCATCCAAAGTTGAATGGATAGAAAGTTGCTTAACGGAATTTGTCAGTAGCTATCGGGATATGGACATTAAATCTGCTGCTTTTCCATGGATGGGTGCAATGAATGGGGGCATATCCATAGAAACGATAAAAGAAATCATGAGAACTTACTTATCAAACCTTACAGACGTAGATATAGAAGTTTATGATTTTAATCCTGATGCAAGTGACCCTTTGTTTGAAAAACTATATGATATTGCCAAGATACAAGCTTTAAATATGAAAGATTTGTCAAAAAGTTCTGGTATTCGACCCCATTATATGGAGAAAATCATAAAAGCATTACAACAAGAAAATATTAGGAGTTTACCACATTTGATAGAATCGGGTGTTATAGGGAAAACCAACATTGAAAGACTATACGCTTTTTTGATAGATCCCAGAACAGATAGCAAGAATTTTCGTGTAGTAACATTATCCTCTGAAGGGGAATGACATGGACGATTTAGGGAAAGAATTTTTAGATTTTTTAGCTACCGTTCCTTTGAAAGAGGCAAGAAATGAACTCTATAATTTATTGGAAGCCGGTGATGATGAAGTCAATGTTTATTAT